>JANMYG010000278.1:0-29128 GCA_031381865.1 Betaproteobacteria bacterium
CACTGCCGACACCCACCATGCGGTGGAGCGATTCGCCGAGCGCTGTCGGCAGGCGGGGGCATCCGTGGTCGAGATCAGCCTGCCCGGGCACTTCACGGCGCTCATCGACGCGCACAAGACGATCATGGCGTACGAGGCGGCGCACAACTACTGCTACGAAACCACGCGCTGGCCAGGTCAGCTCAGCAGCGCGTTCCTGGCGTTGACCGAGAGCGGTCGGCAAGTCGGCCGGGCGGCTTATAGGGAGGCCCAGGCCAGCGTTGCGCGCGCCGGCCAGGAACTCCGGTCGATCACCGCAAGCCTCGACGCGCTGATCACACCGGCGACCATCGGCGAGGCGCCGCTGGCCACCAGCGGGACCGGCGACCCGGTGATGAGCCGCATGTGGACGGCGCTGCAATTGCCCGCCCTGGCCGTTCCGGCTGGCCAAGGCACCGCCGGCCTTCCGCTCGCGGTGCAGCTGGTCGCGGCACGCGGCGCCGACGATCTGTTGCTGCAGGTGGGCCACTGGGCCGGCACGACACTGGAGCTGCCATGACACAGGGTGACCCGGCCGACTACTGCGTCTTCGACGCGGGAAACGTGGCATTGCAATCGGGACTCAGCTACCGCTCGGCCCGCCTCGCTTACAAGACCTACGGGGAACTCAATGCGGCACGCAGCAATGCGATCGTCTATTGCACGCCGTTCGGAGCCCACCACACCGATATCGAGTTCATGATCGCCCCGGGTGCTGCCCTGGACCCGGCCAAGTACTTCATCATCATTCCCAACATGTTCGGCAACGGCCTGTCGTCGTCGCCCTCCAACACACCGCCCCCGTTCGACAAGAACCGTTATCCGCATTTCACGGCCCACGACAACGTCGCGGTACAGCAGCGGCTGGTGACCGAAGTATTCGGCATCCAGACACTGCAGCTGGTTTACGGCTGGTCGATGGGCGGCATCCAGGCCTACCAGTGGGCCGCGCAGTTTCCGGACATGGTCGAGCGCCTCGGCGTCACCTGCGGCGCGGCGCGCTGCTCGCCGCACAATTTTGTCTTTCTTGAAGGTGTGCGTGCCACGCTGACCGCGGATGCACAGTTCCAGGATGGCTGGTTTGTGTCCAAGCCCGAACGCGGTCTGCGCGCCATGGGACGGGTCTACGCCGGCTGGGCGCTGTCGCAGGCCTTTTACCGCGAGTCGATGTGGCGCGGCCTGGGGTTCACTTCGCTGGAGGATTTTCTGGTCATGTCCTGGGAAGGCAATTTCCTGCGGCGCGACGCCAACAACCTGCTGGCGCACATCTGGACCTGGCAACACGCCGACATCAGCGCCAACGACCGGTACCAGGGGAACTTCGCCCTGGCGCTGTCGTCGATCAGGGCCAGGGCGCTTGTGATGCCGAGCGATACCGACCTGTATTTCACGGTCGAGGACAACCGGCGCGAGGTGGCGCTGATGCAGCGCGCCACGCTGGCGCCGCTGTCCACGCCGTGGGGCCATCGTGGGGGAAATCCTGCCGGCAACCCGACCGACGCCCGGTTTCTGAACCAGATGCTGCTGCAGCATCTGCAAAACTGAGGAGAGCGCAATGAACGATGTCCTGCGAACCGTGAATCTTCCCTACGGCGGCTACCACAAACCCAAGGACCGCCCGAGCGACGACGAGTTGTCGCGCGTCGGGCCAGGCACACCCTGCGGAGAGTATCTGCGGCGCTTCTGGCATCCGGTGATGATGACTGCGCGCCTGGCGGAGCGGCCGATGGCCCTGCGCATCCTGGGCGAGGACCTGGTGCTTTTCCGCGACCTCTCGGGTGAGATCGGTCTGGTCCACAAACACTGCAGCCACCGCGGCATGTCGCTCGAGTTCGGAATTGCCGCCGCCCACGGCATCCGTTGTGCCTACCATGGCTGGTGCTTCAGCGGCAGCGGCCAGATCCTGGAGACTCCGGGCGAATCGCCGTCGAGCCTGCTCAAGCAACGCCTGTTTCACGGCGCGTACCCGGTGGTGGAATACAAGGGCCTGGTGTTCGCGTACTTCGGCCCGCCCGGCTTGAAGCCGCCGTTCCCGATGCTCGACATGATGGACCTGCCGGGCAACGACATGCTGCCCTGGCAGATCGAATCGCCGTGCAACTGGCTGCAAGTCAGCGAGAACTCGATGGATCCGTTCCACACGCCGTTTCTGCACACGCGGGTGTCCGGCGTGCAATTCGAAGATGTCTGGGGGGAACTGCCGGTTGTCGACTACCACGAGCGCGAGTACGGGTTCTTCTATACCAACGCCCGGCGCAGCGGCGACAACATCTGGGTCCGCATCCACGACCACCTGTTGCCGAACTTCTCCCAGAACGGCGCGCTGTACGAGCGCGGAGAAACCACGCGGTATTTCGGGCGCTCCAGCCTGACCCGCTGGGTCGTGCCGATAGACGATACCAATAGCTATGTCATTGCCTGGCGCAACCTCAACCGGATGGACGACCCGCAAGGACGATCGAAACGCGACGAGATCGGCTGGGGTTCGGTCGATTTCTATGGCCAGTCGGCCGACCGCTCGCTTGCGCAGAGGCAATCCAACCCGGGCGACTGGGACGCCTGGGTCAGCCAGGGCCCGATCAACAGCCACCAGCGCGAGAATCTGGGCGGCACCGACCAGGGCGTACGGCTGCTCAGGAACGCGCTGCGCAAAGGCATACGCGAGCTCGCCAAGGGCATCGAGCCGACGCCGCCGCAGGCACCGGGCGGGCTGCTGCCGACCTTCGCCGGGGACACGATCCTGCGCATACCGAAAGGCGTAGGGGACGACCGGGCGCTGATTCTCGACACTTCGCGCAGGATCGCCCAGGCCTACGTCAAATTCAGCGACCTGCCCGACGCCGAACGACGCGCCGCGATCGCGAGCGAATTGGCGCCGCTCAACGTCGCGTGACCGGAAACGATGTTGCATGCAGTGCAACCATGTTGCACAATTTGAACGAGTGCTGATGTGTCTTTTCCGGAGGCTGAATCATGGCAAATCGCCCTGGCACCGCGCGGCTGCAGGCAGCCGCTGATCCAATGGCATCGAATGGCGCGAGGCACGCGCTGATCGGCCGCCGTGCCGTGCTGGGGGGCATGGCGGGGGCTGCCTTCATCGCGCAGGCTCCGCGGCTGCGGGCGCAAACCGGGCCGCTCAATTTCGTGTCGTATGGCGGCTCATACGGTGATGCGGTCAACAAGCATCTGGTCAAGCCGTTCGAAAAGGAGAGCGGGCTGACGGTACAGCAGGGGGTCAACCAGGCATTGGCGCCGGTGAAGATCCAGGTGTTGTCGAAAAACGTGCAATGGGACCTGGTGGAACTGGCAGGCGGCGATTTCCTGACGGGCCTGCGCGACGACCTGTTCGAACCGGTGGACACCAGCATCGTGAAGCTGGACAAGGTTCCGGCGTTTGCCCGCCACCGCTTCGGCATCGAATACGCACTGTTCCTGTCGGGCATCGGCTACGACCAGCGCAAGGTCTCCGACGCCGATGCGCCCAAGACCTGGGCCGAGGCCTGGGACCTGAACCGCTACAAGGGCATGCGCGGATTCTCCAAACACGTGTCGGATACACCGACGCTGGAGCTTGCGTTGCTGGCTGCCGGCGTACCGATCGACAAGTTGTACCCGCTCAATGTGGAGATGGCTTTTGACAGCCTGAAAAAGCTCGGGATCAAGAACGTGCACTGGTTCGAAAACAACCAGGAACCGGTCAACTTCCTGCAGCAAGGGCTCGGGCCGATCGCGCAGATCGCCAGCGGACGGGTCGCCATCGCCAACAGCAAGGGGGCCAAGATCGGCTTCGTCTACAACCAGCTTCAACTCAACGGCGACTATCTGGTCGTGCCGAAGGGCTGCAAGAACAAGGAGGCTGCGTTCCGGCTCATGAACTTCATTCTCAACAATGACGAGGCGGCCGTGAACTGGATGAAGGAAACCACCTACGCGCTGTCCAATGAGCGCGCGGTGGCGATGATGCCGCCCGACATTGCCGACAAGCTGCCCACCAGCGCCACCATGAAGGGCCGGTATTTCCAGAAGAATTTTGAATGGTGGGGCGCCAACGGACCGGCGGTGACCCTGCGCTTCCAGCAACTCATTGCATCATGACGGGCAGCGGCGCCGGGCCCTACGACGCGCTGGTGCGGCCGGACGGCATGGTGCACCGCACCCTGTTCACGGACCCGGCCATCTTCGACCAGGAGATGACAAGGATATTCGGCGGCACCTGGGTCTTCCTGGTGCACGAATCGGAGCTCCCCCAGGCCAACGATTTCAAATGCGTGAACATCGGGCGCCGGCCCGTGATCGTCACACGCACGGACCAGGGCGACATTCGCGCACTCATGAACCGCTGTACCCACCGCGGCACGACCGTATGCATGGAGGCGCACGGAAACGCCAAACGCTTCCAGTGCGCCTACCACGGATGGACTTTCAGCAACACGGGCGAATTGCTGACGGTGACCTTTGCCGAAGGTTACGGCGCCGGCTTCGACAAAGCGGCGCACAACCTGGGCCGGTTTCCGCGCATCGCGTCGTACCGCGGTTATGTATTCGGATCGCTCAACCCGGACGTGGAACCGCTGCTGGAGTGGCTTGGCCCGTCGACCGAGATCATCGACTGGTCGATAAGCGCACTGACGACGCCGGGTGCCCGTGTGGTGCGATCGAGCACCATGGTTTTCAATGCCAACTGGAAACTGCAGAACGACAACAACGGCGACATGTACCACGTGCCGTTCACGCACCGGTCGATCGCGCAGATGACCGGCGAACGGCACGGCTCGGGCAAGGCGCTGGACCATTTCCGCGGCGACAACACGCCCATGTACGTCAAGTACTTCGGCCATGGCCACAAGCTCATCGACCAGCGCCCCTCCATCCCGTCGCCGTGGGAGCGGGCCCGCCCAGTGCCTGGCCGGGAGACCTACGCTGCCGCCCTCGAATCCGAATTCGGCGCCGCGCAGGCGCACGCCTACCTGGACATGACCGGCCGCGCCGGCATCAACCTGATCCTCTACCCCAACCTGATCATCACCGGAGCCGGCTCGTTCAATGTCTACGAGCCGGTGGCCGTGGACAAGACCATCGTCCATTGTTACGGCGTGGTCCTTGAAGATGCGCCGCCACAGGTCAACGCGCTCAAGAGCCGGTTCCTGGAAGATTTCGCCGGATTCGGCTACCGCGACGACAACGAGATTTTCGAGCGCATCCAGCATTCGCTCACGACGATTCCAGAGATGGAGTGGGTCGACTTCAGCAAGGGGCTGGGCACTGACCGCGAAGTGCGCGGTGCCGATGGGGCGATCACCGGCGCGGTGTCCGACGAGACCGGGATCCGCGGCGCCTACTTCCGCTGGCAGGAATTGATGAACCGGGACGTGCGCCCGTGTGTCGTGCGATGAGCGCCGCGACGGACCGCCCGCATGCGATCGCGATGGGCGAAGGTTCCCCGGTGACCCCGGCAGCGGCCGCAGCAGGCCCGCTGGCCGAACCGGTGCTGTACGTCGGCGACACACGGTATGCCCGACTCTGGTCGCTGTGGAAACTGGCGTCTGGCCCGGATGCGGCCGCGCAAGCCGACGCCGACGGCGAAATCGTGCGCCTGTTGTACCGGGAGGCGCGGTTGCTGGACGACCGGCAGTACGACGCGTGGCTGGCGGTCTTCGCACGCGACTGCCTGTACTGGATTCCGCGCAGTACCGAACCGGCCGACCCGCGCACGGAAAGCGGCATCTACCTGGACGACCGCCGCCGCATGGCCGACCGCGTCGCCATGATCCGCACCGGCCACCTGCACGCGCAAACGCCGCCCTCGCGCACGCGCCGGATGCTGACCAACATCGAGTGCTGGAGCGGGAGCGACGGCGCCGCCATCGCGCGCGCGAACGTGGTGATCTGGGAATACCGCAAGGGCCAGCTGCGCAGCCATGCCGGCATGCAGATATACGAACTGGTGCACGACACCGCAGGCGCCATGGTGGTGGCGACCAAGATCGTCAGCCTGCTCGACTGCGATGGCCCGCAGGGCAACTACTCCTTCATGTTGTAGCGCCAGGGCCATGCGACCGCCAGTCACCCTGCCCGGCCGATGACGACGCCACGGCCAGCCCCTGCCGCAAGTGTCGCCGGCCGGCCCGGCCGAGGCAGGCTGCTGTGGCTGCTGCCGGTGCTGGCCCTGTACGCTGCGGGGCTGTTGCTTCCCCTGGCGATCACGGTCGGGCATGCGTTCGAGCTCGGCGCCGCCGGCTGGGGCGACTTGCTGCGCAACTCCCTGTTTGTCAATGCCGCCATCCATACCGCGGTCGACAGCGCCGAGATCACGCTGGTCTCGGTCGTTCTCGCCTACGGCATCGCAGCCGCGATCTGGCGCGGCGCCGCCGTGACCAGGGCGCTGCTCACGACGCTGGTCGTGATTGCCTTCCTGACCACGGTGCTGGTCAAGGTGGTCGCGTTCAACGCCCTGCTGCGCGACAACGGGGCCGTGAACGCGGCGCTGATGGCGCTGGGCGTCGTCAGCGAGCCGCTGCACATGTTCCCCGGCCGCCCGGCGATGATGCTGGGCATGGTGCAATTCGCGCTGCCGTTCGCGATCTTCCCGATCCTCGGTGTGATGCTGCGCACGGATCGACGGATCGAACTGGCGGCGCAGAGCCTGGGGGCCTCCGCGTGGCGCGTATTCATACACATCGTGCTGCCGCTGACACTGCCAGGCGTCATTGCCGCCGCGCTGCTGGTGTTCGTCATCTGCACCGGCTTCTACGTCATACCGGCGACGCTGGGCGCACCGCGCGACCAGCTGCTCGCCAACGTCGTCGCCCTGTATGCGCTGCAGCTGCTGGACTTCAAGGTGGCGTCCGCTGTCGCGATGGTGCTGGTGGTCGTGGTCGGCATGCTGACGATGCTGTACCAGCGCGCAGAAGGCGCTGCCCGCTAGGCCGGTATGGGCGGTACAAAACCACCGTTGCCCATGGCCGGAAAGCGGCGCCGCGGCCGTTCGCCGCTGCCGATGCTGCTGGCCCTGCCCGGCTTGCTGCTGTTGGTGTTGCCGATACTGGCCGTGGTTCCGATGTCGTTCACCGCCGGACAGGTGGTCGAGTTTCCGCCCGCGCAGTGGGGCCTGGCCGCTTACCGCGAGTTGTTCGCGGATGCCCGCTGGGGCCACGCGATCGTGTTCTCGCTCAAGGTGGCGGCACTGGCCGTTGTCCTGTCGGTCGTCTGCGCCACGCTCGCGGCGATCGGCCTGTCGCGTGCGCGCTTTCGTGGCGAAGGAGTGATGACGGCCTTGATCCTGGCGCCGCTGGCCATGCCGGTGGTGGTGCTGGCGCTGGGCACCTTCCAGTTCTTCATCCAGCTGCAAATCAACGGCACCCTTGCAGGAATCGCTATCGCGCACGCTGTGCTCGGTGTTCCCTATGTCTTCCTGAGCGTGCGCGCCGCGCTGGGCAAGCTCGACATGGCGCTGGTGCGCTCGGCCATGAGCCTGGGCGCGGGCTCCTGGTCGCTGTTGCGCTGGGTCTACCTGCCGGCCATACTGCCGGCCCTGCTGTCAGGCGCGCTGCTCGTGTTCGTGGTGTCGTTCGACGAAGTGGTGATCGCCCTGTTCATTTCAGGGCCCGGCGCGATCACCTTTCCGGTCAAGCTTTTTACCGAAGTCCAGTTCAACCTTTCACCGGCCGTGATGGCGGTATCGACGCTCCTGCTCGGTGTGGTTGTGCTCGCGGTGCTCGCGGGTGGGCTGCTGTTCGGTTTTCGGCGCACCATGTTGCGCATCGCGCTGAAGGATTGACATGGGCGAACAAGACCACGCCTGCGCGAGGCGCGGGTGACCAACGGCCCGGAGCACGCGCCGCGCGCCCAGCGCACAGCGCGTGACATCGACGTCACGGGTCTGGGCAAACGCTACGGTGCGGTGCCTGTGCTGCACGACGTGAGCTTCAGTCTGCGTGATGGCGAGTTCCTGACCCTGCTCGGCCCCAGCGGCTCAGGCAAGACCACCACGCTGAGCATCATCGCCGGATTCGTCGAGCCGGACTACGGCGACGTCCGGGTCGCAAACCGCTCGATCCTCCCGCTGGAGCCGCGCCAGCGCAACCTCGGCATCGTGTTCCAGAACTACGCGCTGTTTCCCCACCTCAGCGTGGCGGCGAATGTCGAGTTCGGGTTGCGCATGCGCAAGGTCGGCGCGGCACAACGCGCACAGCGCGGCCGGCGCATGCTCGAACGCGTGGGCATGGCCGAATTCGCGCAGCGCATGCCGGCGCAGCTGTCGGGAGGCCAGCAGCAGCGGGTGGCGCTGGCGCGCGCGCTCGTGATCGATCCGACCGCGCTGTTGCTGGGCGAGCCGCGGGGCGCGCTCGACCGGCGTCTTCGCCAGCAGGTGGGCATCGAGCTCAAAAGCATCCAGCGCGAGACCGGCGTGTCGGTGCTGCACGTGACGCATGACCAGGAAGAGGCGATGGTGATGTCCGACCGGCTGGCGGTGATGCGCGCCGGCCGCATCGAGCAGATCGACACGCCGACCAACGTCTACAAGTACCCCAGTACCCGGTTCGTCGCCGACTTCCTCGGCGAGGCCAACCTGCTCGCCGTGACGGTGGAGCAGACCGATGGCACGCAGGCGACCGTCATCTACGCGGACGGGTCCCGCGGCAGCGTGCATGTTTCGGCTGCGCGCGGCGCCGGCGGCGCGGGGTCGCCCGCGACCGTCTGCGTCCGGCCCGAGCGGCTTCGGCTGACCTCCGGGGACAAGACCGCGCCAGACGTGATCAGCGGGATCTTTGTCAGCCATCTTCATCTGGGTGCAACCCTGCGCTGCGTGGTGCACGCGCTCGGCCGTGAACTGGTGGCGACGCTTGCAGACCAGGCCGGATTCGCTGCGCCCGAGCCCGGCACGCAGGTCGGCCTGGCGTGGGGCGCCGCGGACGCGCAACTTCTTGCCGATGACACATGAGCGAGACACCCGGCGGAGGTCCGCAGCCTGATGCCCGGCACGTTGTGCGCGTCGAGCGCTCAGAGCTCCGACAGGCGTTGCGCGAACTGGCGGCGCAACTCGGCGCTGTGGATCACCGACCAGTCCTGTGGATAGGCCGCGCCGGCGACCACCTTGAGCACCACGAACACCGGGCCGTGCAGCCGCAGCACGGCGCCGATGCGCTGGTCGAAATCGGCCAGATCATCGAACTCGTACACCTGCGCAATGCCGGCCGCACGCGCAAATCCCGCGAAGCTGACCCGTCCGGCCCCGGGTATGGGATGGCCGCCGTTGGCCTCGTAGCTATTGTTCTGGCAGACAAAATGCACCAGGTTCGCGGGCCCGGCCTGCGCAATGGTGACCAGGCTGCCGAGGTTCATCAGCAGGCTGCCGTCGCCGTCGATCACGATCACGCGCTTGTCGGGCCGGCCCAGCGCCATGCCCAGGCCATGCGACGAAGCCTGCCCCATCGCGCCCACCCCCAGGTAGGTCAAGGCCTGCGGCTTGATGGCGCGCCACTCGAACGCCGCCTGGTACACCGGTATGACGATTTCGTCGGTGTGGTGGCGCGCCAATATCTTCAGGCATTCGTCGCGAGGCATCATGGCTCACTCCGGTGTTCGGCCAACGAGAAAAATGAACGGGCGCCGGCTGGCGCGGGCATTTTGAAACGCCTCGGGGATATGCGCTTCGTCGCCGCGCCGGCTGAGCCGGGCATGCGCGATTCCCATCGCGTCGAGCACCGGCTCGACGATGCGCACCCCGTATTTGTCCGAGGCTGGCGGTTCCCGGTCGGGCTCCATGCCTTGCAGGCCCACGATCGCACACAGGCCGAACTCGTACTCCATGGCGACACCGCGGATGCAGTTCAGCGAATCGAACAGCCCGGTGTGCTGCATCAACAGCAATGCCGGCACGCCGGCATAACCCAGCCCGGAACAGATCGAGACGCCCTCGTCTTCCTTGCACACGCGCACCAGGCGCAGCTCCGGGTCGCGCGAGATCGGCCAGAGCAGCCCGTCGCTGGTCACGATGTCGGGCAGCGCGACCACGGTCGAGATGCCGGCGCGCTTGACGGCCGCGATGATGCCGGCACCGCGAACTGCATTTTCCTGTGGTGTTTCCATGGTGTAGTGGATGCTCAGCGTTGCTGTCCGCTGTGTTTGGGGAAATGATCGGGTACCGGCACCAGGCCGATCCACACGCTCTTGACCTGGAGAAATTCCTTGATCGCGTCGATGCCGTTCTCGCGGCCATAACCGCTGTGCCTGTAGCCACCCACTGGCGACAGTGTGCTGACACTGCGGTAGGTATTCACGTACACCGTGCCGGCCGCGATGCGCTCCGCCATGCGCACGCTGCGCGCCATGTCCTTCGTCCACACGCCTGCGGCGAGCCCGAAGCGCGAGTCGTTGGCCATGCGCACCGCCTCTTCCTCGTCGCTGAAACGCGTCACCGCCAGCACCGGGCCGAAGACCTCCTCGCGGTACAACTGCATGTCCGGCCGCACGTCGGTGAAGATCGTCGGCTCGATGTACCAGCCGGCCCCGCAACCGGCCGGGTGCACGGCGTGCCCGCCCAGCACGCAGGTGCCGCCTTCGCGCCGGGCCTGTTCGATGAAAGCAAGCACCTTCTGGTGCTGCGGCTGGTTGGCGACCGGCCCGAGTTGCGTGGCCGGATCGAAGGGGTCGCCAATACGCACACCGCGCATGCCTTCCACCATGCGCGCGACAAAACTGTCGTGGATCGCATCCTGCACCAGCAAGCGCGAGCCGGCGATGCAGGATTGGCCCAGTCCCATGAATATTCCGGCCAGCACACCATGCACCGCGGAGTCCATGTCGGCGTCGTCGAACACCACTTGCGGCGACTTGCCCCCAAGCTCCAGCGTGACCTGTTTGAAGCCCGCCGCGGCCGCCGCGGCAATATGCTGGCCACTGGCCCCGGAGCCGGTGAATGTGACCTTGGCAACATCCGGATGCGCCACCAGCGCTGCTCCCACGCCGGCACCAAAACCGGTCACCACATTCAGAACGCCGGCGGGCAAGCCGGCCAGTTCAAGCAGGCGCGCAAATTCGATCGTCGATGCCGACGCATGTTCGGACGGCTTGAGCACCACCGTATTGCCGGCGGCCAGCGCCGGCGCGAGCTTCCACGCGGCCAGCATCAGCGGCGAGTTCCACGGTGTGATCGCCACGACCACGCCGAGCGGTTCGTGGCGCGTGTAGTTGAGCACGCCGGGCACATCGTTCGGAATCACCGCGCCTTCGATCTTGTCGGCCAGCCCGGCGTAGTAGTGGAAGTACTTTGGCAGGTAGCGCAACTGCGGAATCACGTCCACCAGACGCTTGCCGTTGTCGCGCGCCTCGATCACAGCGAGTTGCTCCACACATCCTTCGAGGTGGCTGGCGATCCGTCGCAGCAACTCGCCGCGCGCGGTCGGGGTCAGGCCGCGCCAGGGTGCCGATTCGAACGCGGACTGCGCAGCCGCGACAGCGCGCCCGGCATCCTCGGCACCCCCTTTCGGAATCAGCGCCCATGCCGCGCCATTGGCCGGGTTCACGCTGTCGAACCACTCGCCGCCGGCCGGATCGCACCATCGCCCGCCGATCAGCTGCCGGTACCTGCGGACGACCGGCGTGGCGCTGCCTGGTTCGCTGGCCGGCCGGCGCGACTCGCTGGCCTGCCGCAGTTCGGTGAAATGGGGACTGTCCTGGGACATCGGTCGGGTCTCCTGGCCAAATCATCGCTGGCCACGTGCGCGGCGCGCGCCGGCCACGCCCAGGAATGAGTTGCGCTCCTTCCCGGATTCGATCATGATAGCGCATAAGCAACAACAGTTCCTGTGGTGAAACATCGGATCGACCCGGACTCACCGGCCGAGCCAACCAGGAGGCGCGCGCATGACGCTAGCAGAGGCCCGGAAGTTTCTCAAGCGACACAAGATCGAATTTGTGCTCGCGCAGTTCGTCGACATCCATGGTTCCGCCAAGGCCAAATGCGTACCGGTCGGTCATTTCGAAGATCTGCTGACCACCGGCGCCGGGTTTGCCGGGTTCGCGATCTGGGGCTTGGGCATGGGCCCGCATGGCCCGGAGTACACCGCCATCGGCGACCTGTCCACGCTCGCCGTCATGCCGTGGATGCCGGGCTACGCGCGTATTGCCTGCGATGGCCATGTGCTTGGCAAGCCCTACGAATTTTGCCCGCGCGTGGCGTTGCGCGCGCAGGCCCGCCGCATGGACGCGCTCGGCTGGACCATGCATACCGGCATCGAGCCGGAATTCGTGCTGCTCGAGCGCCGCGGCGACGGATCGCTTGCGCCGTTCGACGGCACCGACACACTGGACAAGCCCTGCTACGACTACAAGGGTCTGGCGCGCAGGAGCGAATACCTCGGACGTCTGGCGCGCGCCCTGCAGGGGGCGGGGCTGGACGTCTACCAGATCGACCATGAGGACGCCAACGGCCAGTTCGAGGTCAATTTCACCTACCGCGACTGCCTGACCTCGGCCGACAACTACACCTTGTTCAAGATGGCAGCGACCGAAATCGCCCATGCCATGGGCATGGTGTGCACCTTCATGCCCAAGCCGTTTTCCGACCGCGCCGGCACCGGCTCGCACTTCCACATCTCGGTGGCCGACGCCAAACACCGGAACCTGTTCCTCGACGACAAGGACAAGAACGGGATGGGTCTCTCCAGGACCGCCTACCACTTCCTCGCGGGCATTCTGGAACACGCGCGCGGCCTGGCCGCACTGGCGGCTCCCAGCGTGAATTCGTACAAACGCCTGGTGGTCGGACGCTCGCTGTCCGGCGCGACCTGGGCGCCGGCCTACATCACCTATGGCAACAACAACCGCACCGCCATGGTCCGTATTCCCTATGGCCGGCTGGAATTGCGCCTGCCCGACGGCTCGTGCAACCCCTACCTGGCGAGCGCGGGGATCATGGCGGCGGGTCTGGACGGCGTCAGGCGCAAGCTCGACCCGGGTCCGCCGAACAACACCAACCTCTACGACCTGACGCCCGAACAGGTAAGCGCGCTGGGCATCGGGGTCCTGCCGCAAAACCTCGATCAGGCGATCGACGCCTTTGCGGCGGACACGGTTCTGCGCCAGGCGGTTGGCGAGAACCTGGCGCAGGAATTCATCCGCCTCAAGCGCATGGAATGGGTCGAGTATTCGCGCCATGTATCGGCCTGGGAAACCAGCCGCTATCTCGAATTCTTCTGATCGGAGACGGTTGCACATGTGCGGCATTGTTGGATTGCTGGTCAAGAAGCCGGCACTGCGTGAACAACTGGGCGCACTGATGATGCCCATGCTGCTGGGCATGACGGAGCGCGGCCCCGAGTCGGCCGGCATGGCGGTCTTCACCGAGGCGGTCGGCGCCGGCAGGCGCAAGTACAGCGTGTATGCAGGCAACGCGCCGGCGCCCTGGTCGAGCATCGAACACGCGGCGCAGCGCGACCTGGGTGCCGACACTGTGGTGGGCACCAACGCCAACCATGCCGTGCTCGAGACCGCCGCGCCTCCGCAGCAGGTGCGCGCGTGGCTGGCGAGCCACCACCCCGGCTACCACCTGCTGTCGGTGGGGCAATCGATCGACCTGTACAAGGACACCGGGACACCGGCGCAGGTCGCCGCGCGTTACGGCTTCCCGCGCCTGCGTGGCTCGCACCTGGTCGGGCATACCCGCATGGCCACCGAGACCGCGGTGACCCCCGAACGCGCACATCCGTTCACGGCCGGCGAGGATTTCTGCCTGGTCCACAACGGATCGTTGTCCAACCCCTACAGCGTGCGGCGCAAACTCGAACCGCTGGGCATCAAGTTCGAGACCGACAACGACACCGAGGCGGCCTGCCGCTTTCTGGAGTGGCGCATGCGCGAGGGCGACGGCCTGGAAACCGCGCTCGAAAAGGGCTTCGACGAGCTCGACGGCTTCTATACCTTCCTGATGGGAACACGCGACGAACTGGCGCTAGTGCGCGACGCGTTCGCCTGCAAGCCCGCCATCGTCGCCGAAACCGAAGACTACGTCGCGATCTCTTCCGAATTCCGCTCGCTGGCCAGGCTGCCGGGCGTGAAGCATGCAAACATCTTCGAACCCAAGCCGGAGCAGATCTACCTATGGCGAGCGTGACATTCGACCTTGCCACCACCACGCTGCGGCAACTGAACCACTTCCTGCACCGCGGGTTGCCGGCGGGCGAAATCGCCGTCGTGGTCGAGAACCCGGATGGCGCCCACAGCATCGCGGTCGGTGTCGACGCACCCATCACCATCGACATCCTGGGACACGCCGGTTATTACGCCGGCGGAATGAACCAGCAGGCGGACATCACCGTGCATGGCAATGCCGGCCCCGGCGTGGCGGAAAACATGATGTCGGGACGGGTGCACGTCAAGGGATTCGCGTCCGTGGCGGCCGGGGCCTCGGGCCAGGGTGGCCTGCTGGTCATCGACGGTGACGCGTCGCTGCGGTGCGGCATTTCGATGAAAGGCATCGACATCGTGGTGGCAGGCAGCGTCGGCGACTTCTCGGCATTCATGGCGCAGGAGGGCCGCCTGGTGGTCTGCGGGGATGCTGGCGACGCGCTGGGCGATTCGCTGTACGAAGCCGTGATCTATGTCCGCGGCCAGGTCAAGTCGTTCGGGGCCGACGCGCAGGAGGAGCCGATGACGGCCCAGGACCGCGAGGCCGTTGGCGCGTTGCTGGCGGCGGCGGGCCTGTCGCACGATCCGGCACAGTTCCATCGCGTGGCGTCCAGGCGCAGCCTGTACCACTGGAACGCCGACGCCAACCAGGAGTATTGATGGACCACCCGATGCGTTTTGAGAACAACCCCCGGCTCGAGGAAAGCTGGGGCTACGGACGCAGCACGATCGACTACATCCAGAACGCGGCCGCGCACGGCCTGTATGAAATCCGGGGCCTGGGCGCCAAACGCAAGCTGCCGCATTTCGACGACCTGCTTTTCCTCGCGGCGTCGCTGTCGCGTTACCCGCTCGAGGGTTACCGCGAGCGCTGCGACACCAAAACCATCCTTGGCAGCCGGTTCGCGAAGAAGCCGCTCGAACTGGCGATCCCGATCACCATCGCCGGCATGAGTTTTGGCTCGCTGTCGGCCAACGCCAAACAGGCGCTGGGCATGGCCGCGACCGACATGGGCACCACCACCACCACCGGAGACGGCGGCATGACGAGCGAAGAACGCCAATCGTCGAAACAACTGGTGTACCAGTGCCTGCCGTCGCGTTATGGTTTCAACCCGAACGATGTCCGCCGGGCCGACGCCATCGAGATCGTGATCGGGCAAGGCGCCAAGCCCGGCGGCGGCGGAATGCTGCTGGGGCAGAAGGTCAACCCGCGGGTCGCGCGCATGCGCCATCTGCCCGAGGGCGTCGACCAGCGCTCGGCATGCAGGCACCCCGACTGGACCGGGCCGGACGATCTGGTCATCAAGATCCAGGAATTGCGCGAAATCACCGATTGGGAAAAACCGATCTACGTGAAGGTCGGGGCCACACGCACTTTCAACGACGTCAAGCTGGCGGCGATCGCCGGAGCCGACGTGGTCGTGGTCGACGGCATGCAGGGCGGCACCGCGGCGACCCAGACCGTGTTCATCGAAAACGTCGGCGTGCCCACCCTCGCGGCGGTGCGCCAGGCGGTCGAGGCCCTGGAGGACCTGAACCTGCTGGGTGTGGTGCAACTGGTAGTGTCGGGCGGCATTCGCACCGGGGCGGACGTCGCCAAGGCGCTGGCGATGGGTGCCGATGCCGTCTCCATCGGCCAGGGCATGCTGGTCGCGCTGGGCTGCAACGGCGGGTCCTACTTCCAGCACGGCCAACACCATTCCGCGCTGGACGATTATGCAAAGCTCGGAACCGCGCCGGGTTACTGCCACCATTGCCATACCGGCAAGTGCCCGGTCGGCGTGACGACGCAGGACGAGGTTCTGGAACAGCGGCTGGAGCCGGCCATCGGAGCGCGCCGCGCCAGGAACTACCTCAAGACCATGAACATGGAATTGACCACGATTGCGCGCGCCTGCGGCAAGCAGAACGTGCACCATCTGGAGCGCGAAGACCTGGTCGCCCTGACCGTCGAAGCGGCGGCAATGGCCGGGGTGCCCCTGGCGGGGACGGACTGGATTCCGGGCCGTCCCGGGCGCGCGCCATGACCACGGCAACACCGACGCGATGCGCCTGACATCCAACCACCACGAGTTCCCGAACAGGCGTCACGACATGGCTGACAAGCAACTTGCATCCGGCGACGCGCCGCGCGACCTGGAGCGCCATATCGGTCAGGCAGTGCGCAAGCTGCGGCTGCAGCAGAACCTGACGATCGCCGAAATCTCGCGTAAGGCGCAGATCAGCAGCGGCATGCTGAGCAAGATAGAAAACGGCCAGACCTCGGCCAGCCTGGATTCGCTGGCCAGCCTGGCCGAGGCGCTGGGCACGACACTGTCGAGCATCTTTGCAGGCTACTCGTCCGAGGAGGGTGGCGCCCAGCACGTCAAGAACGGACAGGGCCCGGAAGTGGTGCGTCGCGGAACCAAACGCGGCCACACCTACCAGCTGCTGGCCATCGAGCGCGGGCCGCGCCGCGTGTTCGAGCCGTTTCTCGTCACCCTGAGCGACAAGAGCGAGATATTCCCCAGATTCGAGCACCCCGGGATCGAGTTCATCTATATCCTCCAGGGCAAACTGAGCTACCGGCACGGCAAATCCAGCTACATGCTCGGAACCGGGGATTCGCTGACATTTCGCGGCAGCGTTCCGCACGGGCCCGAGAAACTCATCAAGCTGCCGATCAGGATGCTGGCGACGATCATCTACGACGACGAAATGGCGCGCCTGGTGATCTGATGGCCAGTCCCAGAGCCGGGGCCGCCTGCGCGCCACGCTGCAATGCGCCATGCTACGATATTCGTACTGTTGCCTGGTGGCAAACAATTTGTCTTGTCAAGAAACCACGGCCCCTGCGGGCCGATGCTTTTGTGGGAACTTTCGCATGCACCCACCACGGTTCCTCTCGGCGGCAACGCGCGGCCTGAGCGCCTTTGCGGGCGTGCCGACGGCCGCATCGCTGGCGCGCGACGCGTCGGTCCCGGACCCGGTGCTGCTGCACCTCAACGAATGCCCCTTCCCGCCCTCGCCGCGCGTGCGCGAGGCGGTGTGCCGGGCTGCGGAAACCGCCAACCGCTATGGCGATCCCCGTCCGCAGCGGTTGGCGGAAATGATCACCGAAAGGACCGGCGTGGCTGCGACGAACATCGTCATCGGCAACGGCTCCGACGAAATCCTCGGGCTAGTGGCGCAGATGGCCCTGGCGCCGGGCGACAGCGCCGTCATGCCTACACCCTCGTTCCCGCGTTACCGGCTGGGCACACGCGCCATGGGAGCCGATGCGCGCCTGGTGCGCAATCTCGAGGATGGTCGCAACGACGTGGCCGGACTGCTGCGCGCGATCGATGCCAGCACCAAGCTCGTGTTTGCCTGCACGCCCAACAACCCCAGCGGCGCGCCACTGCCGCAGGACGAGATCCGCGCATTGGTGCAAGGCGTCCCCGACGATGTGCTGCTGGTGGTCGACGAGGCTTATTACGAGTTCGATGCCATCCAGGGTGGAATCGGCGCGCTGCCCGAACTGCGCCGCCGCCGCGGCCCCTGGCTTTCCACGCGCACGCTGTCCAAGGCCTACGCCATCGCAGGGCTGCGGATCGGTTACGGCCTGGCCGGTTCAGCCGACGTGGCGGACGGGCTGGTGCGCGTCAAGCTCAATTTCAACCTGAGTTGCCTGGCCGTGGTAGCCGCCGAGGCGGCACTGGGCGACGAGTCCTATGCCCAGTCCTGCATCGCCAGTACGGTGGCCGAGCGCGCACGCGTCGCCGAGCGCGTCGAAAGCATGGGTTATCGCACCTTGCCGTCGCGCGCCAATTTCGTATCGTTCGATTACCGGGCCAATGCGGTTGCGCTCATCTCCGGCCTGGCGGCGCAGGGCATCTTCATCCGGGAATGGCGCGACCCGGGGTTCGAGAACTTCATCCGCATGACGATCGGCTTGCCGCAGGAAAACGACCGTGCGCTGCAGGCGCTGGCGCGCGCCGGCGCAGCGGGCTAGGTCCGGCCGCCGCAGCATGGCCCGGGCTCCGGAACAGGCGATTCCGATGCAGCGTTACTCCATTTTTTCGCTGGCCCGCAACGCGCTGAGCTACCACGAGAACTGGCAACGCGCCTGGCGCTCGGTGCCGCTCAAGCCTTCGTACGACATCGTCATCGTGGGCGCCGGCGGCCACGGTCTGTCGACTGCGTACCACCTGGCAAAAGAACACGGCGTCACCGATGTCGCGGTGATCGAGAAGGGCTGGCTGGGTGGCGGGAATACGGCGCGCAACACCCACACCATCCGGGCCAACCACCTGCGCGACGCCAGCATCCGGTTCCACGACAAGTCGGTGCGCCTGTACGAGGACATGACGCGCGAGCTGAACTACAACATACTGTTCAGCCAGCGCAGCATGGTGGACCTGGTGCAGAGTTCGTCCAAGCTGCGCGACCTGCGCCGCCGGTCGATGGCCATGGCCCTGCACGGCCCGACCTACAACATCGTCGGCATGGACGAAGTGCACCGGCTGGTCCCCGCGCTGGGAGACCTGAAGGACGTGCGCCTGCCGCCGCTGGCAGGCGTCGTGCATCCGCAGGCGGCGATGGCCCGCCATGATGCCGTGGCCTGGTCCTATGCGCGCGCCGCCGACGCGCGCGGCGTCGAGATCCACCAGCAGACCGAACTCACTGGGTTCCTGCGCGACGGTTGCGGGCGGGTCAGCGGCGTCAAGACCAGCCGCGGCGAGATCCGTGCCGGCAAGGTGGCGCTGGCCACCTCCGGCAATACCAGCCATGTCGCGGCGCTGGCGGGGTTGCGGTTGCCGCTGGTGACACGCAATCTGCAGGCCTTCGTGTCGATGCCGATCAAGCCGTGCGTCGATGTGATCGTCAATTGCCCGGATACCGGCGTCTACCTGATGCAGTCGGACAAGGGAGAACTCGTGATCGGCGGCGCGACCGATCCGATTCCGTCGTACCGACAAGGCGGAAATTTTCAGGTATTCGAGGAAACAGTCGCCGCGATGCTCGAGCTGTTTCCGCGTTTCAAGGGACTCAAGATGCTGCGCCAGTGGGGCGGGGCGATCGAGTTCGCACACGACGCCAGCCCCATCATCTCGGCCACGCCGATTGCCGGGCTGTTCGTCAGCACCGGTTGGTGGGGTGGTTTCAAGGCGATCCCGGTCGGCGGTCTGACCTACGCGCACCTGCTGGCGACCGACAAGGCCCATCCGCTGGCCGAAATGTTTGGCCTGGAGCGCTTCCAGGGTTTGAAATTCATGATCGAAGTCGGCCTCGTGTCGCAACGCTAGCGGCTGTTCCCATGTTGCCCATACCTTGTCCTTTTTGCGGTGTCCGCCCAGAAGCGGAATTCGTGTGCACGGGCGAAGTCCTGTCCCATCGACCGGCCGATCCCGACGCCATGGACGACGCGCAGTGGGCCGACTACATCGTTGCACGCGCGAATGTGCGCGGGGTACACGCCGAGCGCTGGTGGCACGCGCGCGGCTGCGGCAGCTGGTTCGTGTTGCAGCGCGACACCGTCACGCACCGGCTGCTCGCGCAAGACGGCCTCGAGGAGCCGCGCCCATGAGCGCAGCGCCGGGCCGCCCCAAGCAAGCTCGCACCGCAGTGCGCAGCACGGAGGATGCCTGATGAGCCACCGGTCCGCTCCCAAGCCGAACAGCACCGCGGTGCGAAGCACGAAGGTACACCTGTGAGCCAGCCAGCGCGTCTTGAGCGTGGTGGCGCGATCGACCGCGACCAGCCGATCCGCTTCGTGTTCGACGGCCGGCGCCTGTCCGGGTTTGCCGGTGACACGGTCGCCTCCGCATTGCTCGCAAACGGCGTGCACCTGGTGGGGCGCAGTTTCAAGCTGCACCGCCCGCGCGGGATTTTTGGCGCCGGTTATGAGGACTCGGGCATCCTGGTGCAGCGCCTGCACCCGAACCCTTCGACCAACCAGCTGGCGACCACCTTGGCGCTGGAACAGGACATGCAACTGGCCAGCGTCAACGCCTGGCCCAGCGCGTCGCTGGACCTCGGCGCCGTCACCCAGGCCTTCGCGCGCCTGCTGCCGGCCGGCTTCTATTACAAGACCTTCATGCGGCCGGGCTTCGACTGGTTCGAGCCGGCGATCCGTCGTCTGGCGGGGCTGGGGCGACTGCCCGGGCAGGATGCGTGGCAACCGCAGACCGAGAGCCGGTTCGGCCACTGCGACCTGTTGGTCGCCGGTGGCGGTCCGGCCGGCCTCGCGGCCGCGCTGGTGGCGGCACGCTCCGGTCTGCGGGTCATCCTGGTGGACGACGGCATGTCGTTTGGCGGCAGGCTGGTGGGCGACGCGGCCGTGCTGGACGACCTGCCGGCCACCCATTGGGTGGCCCGGGTCGTCGGCGAACTGTCGGCCTGCGCCAACGTGCGCGTGCTCCCGCGTTCCACCGTGTGGGGCTACCACGAACACAATTTCCTGACCGTGCTCGAGCGCGCGCCAGCCGACGGCGCGGGACTGGATTTCCGCAACTGGAAGATCCGCGCCGCGCAGGTCGTGATTGCCTGCGGCGCGATCGAACGCCCGATCGCATTCGCGAACAACGACCGCCCCGGCATCATGCTGGCGTCGGCGGTGCGCACCTATGTGAACCGGTTTGCCGTGCTGGCGGGACGCAACGCGGTGGTGTTCGCGAACACGGACGCGGCCCATGCCTGCGCGCGGGACCTTGCGCTGGCCGGGGCGAAGGTCCATGTGGTCGATCCGCGCCCTGCTCCCGATGCGCGCGTGCTCGAGGCAACCCGCACGCTCGGGGTCACCTGCCACCTGGGGGCACAGGTGCGCCGGGCCTGGGGCGGCCGCCATGTCCGCGCCGTGGAACTGGTCGGCCCAACCGGGCGGGCGACGCGGCTGGACTGCGACCTGGTCGCGAGTTCCGGCGGCTGGAATCCTTCGATCCATCTGGCGTCCCAGAGCCGCGCCGCACGCGTTCGCTGGGACGACACCCTGCACACCTTCGTTGCGGCGCCAGCCTCGGGCGTGTTCCAGCTTGCAGGAGCCGCCAACGGGCGATTTGCGCTGGCGCATTGCCTTGCCGACGGCGTGCGCGCGGGGCAGGCGGCGGTGGCCGCGCTGGGGCGCGCTGCAGCGGCGATCGAATTGCCTTTGGCACCGCACGAAGCGACTGGTATCGGGCCGCCGATCTGGGCTGTCGCGCAGGGCTCCGGGCGCGGCAAGGTGTTCGTGGATTTCTCCGGCGACGTCACCACCGCCGACCTGGGCCTGGCGGTACGCGAGGGCTTCGACTCGATCGAACTCGTCAAGCGCTACACCACGGCGGGCATGGGGGTCGATCAGGGCAAGACCGGCAACCTCAATGTCATCGGCGTGGTGGGCGCGCTGACCGCGGTGGCACCCGCTGCCGTCGGCACCACCACCTTTCGCCCGCCCTTTGTGCCGGTCGAGTTCGGCGCCATCGCGGGCGCGCGGTCGGGCGCGCGCATGTTCCCGTGGCGCCACACGCCTTTGACCGAGTGGCACATCGCGCATGGTGCGGTGATGGTGGATGCCGGTTTGCGCTGGCAACGGCCCGCGTACTACGCGCAGGCCGGTGAATCCTGGCACGCCGCGGCCACGCGCGAGGCGCTGTGCGTGCGCCATGCGGTCGGTGTCTACGATGGCACGCCGCTGGGCAAGTTCCTGCTCAAGGGGCCCGGCGTGCCGGCGCTGCTGGACCTTCTCTACGTCAATGACTTTGCCGGCCTGCAACCCGGGCGCGGACGCTACGGCGTGATGCTGAGCGACGACGGACTGGTCCTCGACGACGGGGTCACGTTTCGCCTGGACGCAACGCATTGGCTCCTGCATTCGTCCACGGGCGCCGCCGAGCGCGTGCACCAGCAAATCGAGACCATCCTCAACGTGCACCGCAGCGACCTCGCCGTGTCGGTGATTCCCGTCACCTCGGCTTGGGCCAATGCCACCATTTGCGGACCGAAGGCGCGCGAACTGCTGCTGGCGCTGGAGCCGGATTTCGATGTGTCGGCCGCGGCTCTTCCGTTCATGGCGATGCGCGAGGGAAGGCTTGGCAGTTTTCCGGTGCGGGTGTTTCGGGTGAGCTGGACCGGCGAGCTGAGCTTCGAGATCAATACCGCGCCGCGCCATGCCGTGGCCCTGTGGGAGGCCGTCATGCGCGTTGGCGCCCAGTTCGGCATCACGCCGGTTGGTTCCGAAACCAGCCATATCCTGCGTGTCGAGGCCGGGTACCTGTCGACCGGCCACGAGGTCGACGGAACCTCCGATGTGTACGACCTGGGGCTGGGTGCCATGGTCTCGAAGACCAAGCGCGACTTCATCGGCAAGCGCTCGATGCAACTGCGCCGCAGGCTGGACCCGGTGCGCCAGGAGCTGGTGGGGCTGCTGGCGGTCGACCCCGAATGTGTGCTGCCCGACGGCGCCCCGATCACGCCGCGTGGCGAACGGGTGGACCAGGAGGGTTTTGTCAGCGCCAGTGTGTACAGCGTGGCACGGCAACGCAGCATCGCTCTGGGCCTGTTGCGCAACGGTCGCGCACGCATGGGCGAGACCGTGTTTGCGCGCGTCTACGACCGGACCATTCCCATGGTGGTGGTGCCACCGGTGTTCCACGACGCCGACCGCCAGCGCGTGAAGTCATGACCGCGCCACGGTACCCGGTCGAAATCCGGCCACTCGCGCCGCGCGCGCGCTTCGAGGCCGCCGGACATCCCGACGCGTTGCCGGCCGCACTTCGGGCGGCCGGCCTGGTGCTGCCTTCGCGACCCAACAGCTCGGCCGACTGCGAGGCCATGGTGCGTGTCGACTGGCTGGGTCCGCGCCGCTTTGTGGTCAGCGCGCCGCTGGACGCCGAAGACCGTCTGGCAAACAGCCTGCTACCGGTGTTTGCGGGATTCGAACTCGCCGATGTCTGCTGCACCACCGACATGGTGGCCAGTTTCGAGTTGCTCGGGACCGGTGCCGCCGACGTGCTCGCGCAGGGTACGCCGCTGGACGTCTCCCGCGCTGCCTTTGCCGCGGGCAGCGTGACGGTGACGGACCTGTGGGGCGTCAGCGCCATTATCGAGCGCCCCGGTGGGGCCGCGGACTGCCTGCGGGTCACCGTGGACCGCTCGCTGGCCGGTTATGTCGAGGGCTGGTTGCGCGCTGCCAGCGGATTGCACTCGCCACTGCAGCCCGGCGTCATGCGCACAGCACGCGCCGTTGTGCCGCGATCGCGCAAGGGAACGCCGCCATGAGCACCGGGCAACCGTCGGCGGCTGGACAAAGCATGGTGCCGCGCGCGGCGCTGCGGCCGCTGATGGCGCGCTCCAACGCGCCCGCAGTCCGCCGGCTGTGTGGCCATGTCGTGGTTTTGGTCGGCGCGGGCGCGCTGGTCCGGGCCACAAGCGGCCACTGGCTGGTCTGGCCGGCGATGTTCCTGATGGGCATCGTCTGGGTCCATTTGTTCGCGGCCCAGCACGAGTGCGCACACGCAACCGCGTTGCGTTCCGTTCGGGCCAACGGTATCGTCGCGTGGATCTGCGGAGCGCTCATCATGGTGCCCGAGCTGCATTTCAAGTACGAGCACACAGACCACCACACCCACACCAATCTGGTCGGACTGGACCCGCAGCTGATCCCGATGCCCGCCACGCGATGGGAGTACTTCTGGTACCTCACCGGTGTGCCGTACTGGTGGAGCAACGGCCTGGGCCTGCTGCGTCGTGCCGGCGCACGACTGTCGCCGCAAGAGAACAAGTTCATCCCCGGGCCGGCACAGGCCGGCGTGGTATGGGAGTCGCGCGTGCTGGTGCTGCTTTATGCCGGCGCCGCCGTGGCGATAGCCGCCGGCTGGCACGGGCTGTTGTATTACTGGGTGGTGCCGCTGTTGCTCGGACAGCCGGTGATGCGCTTCATCCGGATGACGGAACATGTGGGCTGCGTCAACGCGCGCGATCCGGAGCGCAACACGCGTACGACGCGGGTCTTGGCGCCGTGGCAGTTCCTGGCCTGGAACATGAATTTTCATGTTGAGCACCATCTCGCGCCACTGGTCCCGTTCCATGCATTGCCGGCCCTGAACCGGCTGGTGGCCGGGCGCATCCCGGTGCGCAACGGTTATTGGGCCGGTCACCGCGAAATACTGGCCCGTTTGGCCGGTGGGAATGGGCCGGTCTCGTGAAGCCCGGGGCACCGTCTGCGCGGTTGAGGGTAACTACGAATTGCACGAATGGTCTGGCCGGGCGAAATTGCCGGGTACGTGCCGAACGCGGCCAAGCACCTGTTTTGGTGCAACTGAATCCGGCGCGCATCGCATTGGCATGTCGTTGCACCATCTCGGGTGCGGTTATCGGGGAATGTGGTTGGCACGGGCCTTGCGGCCGTGACAGCGGGTCCGGGCAACCGGCATGAAATTTTTTGGAGCAGATCATGAAACTCTTGGGTAAATTGTTGGGGCTGCTTGCCTTGTCGGTCGCGGCCATCGCTTTCTCGCAGCCGGTGTTTGCGCAGGACAACATGGTGGATACGATCAAGAAACGCGGCAAGCTGCAAGTCGGTTTTGCCACCTTCGTCCCTTGGGCGATGCGTGACAAGCAGGGCAAATGGGTGGGATTCGAGATCGACGTCTCGACCAGGCTCGCCAAGGACATGGGCGTCGAGCTCGACCTGATCCCGACCGCCTGGGATGGCATCATCCCGTCCCTGATTGCCGGCAAGTTCGACGTGATCATCGGTGGCATGACGGTGACGCCGGCACGCAAGGAGCAAATCGACTTCACCGACGCCTATTCCAATTCGGGCCTGGGCGTCGCGGCCAACAAGCAGCTGGCGTCCAAGTTGAAGTGGCCCGAAGGCTACAACGACGCCAGCGTGACCTTCGCCTGCCGCCGCGGCTCCACACCCTGCCAGTACATCGAAAAAACCTGGCCCAAGGCGACGCTGCGCCAGTTCGACGACCAGGGCGTCGGTTACCAGGAGGTGATCAACGGCAATGCGCACGCCTTCATCGGCAGCGAGCCGCTGCCCAGCTTCAAGGTGTTGCAAAACGCGGACAAGCTGTTCAAGGCCAATTCGGAGATCTTCGAAGGTGGCTTCGAGGGCATGGGCCTGAAGAAGGGCAGTCCCGCGACGATGAAGTTCTTCAACGAGTGGATCGCCAGGAACCAGGCCTGGCTCAAGGAACGCCACACCTACTGGTTCAAGACACAGGAATGGGTGGCGTTGGTGCCGTCCTGACAGTCCGTCGGCGCAGGCGCGGTTGTAACGAAGGCGTGCATGGCGCCAAAGCCTACCGGCCTCAGCGTAGATATCGACCTCGAGGCGCCCGGCAAGCGTTTTGGCCACATCCGCTTGCCCCACTCGACGCACGAGAGCGCCTACGGCTGGTTGCCGATCCCGGTCGCGGTCGTGCAAGGCGCCGCTGGCCCCGACGTGTTGCTGACGGCAGGCAACCATGGCGACGAATACGAGGGGCAGATCGCGCTGCTCAAACTCATGCGCGAACTCGACCCGGGTGCGGTGCGAGGCCGCCTGGTCATCGTGCCGCTGCTCAACCTGCCGGCCGCGGCCGCCGGCCGACGTACCTCCCCGATCGACGACGGCAACCTGAATCGCTCGTTCCCGGGCGATCCGGATGGCACACCGACATCGCAGATTGCGCATTTCGTCGACACCGTGCTGCTGGCCATGACGCAGATCAGCATCGACCTGCATTCCGGCGGCTCGTCGCTCGAATACCTGCCGTGTGCGTTTGCGCCGTCGCCCGACGACCCGGTGCTGCGCGCGCGCCAGCGTGCGGCGCTGGCGGCTTTCGGGGCGCCGCTGACACTGATGGTCGAGAAGCCGGGTTCCATGCGCACGCTGTCGGCGGCGGCAAAGGCCAGGGGCCACCTGCATTTCGCGACCGAGCTGGGCGGCGGCGCCACCACCCGACCACAAACCCAGGCGATTGCGGACGACGGCCTGCGCCGCGTGTTGTGCCACCTCGGCGTGCTCGACAGCCGTTTGCCGGCCGCCGCGCCGACGCGCATGATGCGCATCGCCGGGCCTGCGCATTACCTCTACGCGCCGGTGCGGGGTCTGTTCGAACCCTTCTTTTCGCTCGGTGATGTCGTCACGGAAGGCGCGCCGGCCGGCCGCATCCATTTTCCCGAGGAGCCCGAGCGCTCGCCGCGTGAACTGGTTTTCGCCGCCGACGGCGTGGTCGTGTGCCGGCGCGTACCGAGCCTCGTGGCGCCGGGTGACTGCCTGCTCCATCTGGCCACCGATTTGTGAACACCCGTGGCCCACGCCAGGCGGTCGGTCTGTGCGACCCGCCACCGGCGCAGCGGACCGCCGCATGCGCGTTGTTAAGATTGCGACCATGTCACAGTTTCTAAGAAATGCCTGGTACGTGGCAGCCCTGTCACCCGAGGTCGGGCGCAGCCTCAAGCCGGTGAAGCTGCTGTCGGAAGCGATCGTGCTGTACCGGACGCAGGACGGCACCCCGGTGGCCCTGGAAGATGCCTGCCCGCACCGCAAGTTGCCGCTGTCCATGGGGCGCCTCAAGGATGACGCGGTCGAGTGCGGCTACCACGGCCTGACCTTCGACCGCGCCGGCAAATGCATCGACGCGGCCACGCAGCAGCGCATCCCGCCGTTTGCCAAGGTGCGCAGCTACCCGGTGTGCGACCGCTACGGCCTGTTATGGGTCTGGATGGGCGACGCCAGCCGCGCACAGACGGGCGAGATCCTGTCCATCCCGACCTACGCCGATCCGGCCTGGCACACGACCAAAGGCGACGACATGTTGTGCGCGAGCCACTACCTGTGGCTGGTGGACAACCTGCTCGACCCTTCGCACGTGGCCTGGGTGCACCGCGGGTCCTTTGCCGGCGCCGGTACCGACAACACGCCGCTCGGGTTGCAGGTGACCGAACATGGCGTCATCAGCAACCGGTGGATGCTGAACCAGCCGCCGCCGCCGTTCTACGCGCCGTTGCTCAAGTTCCAGGGCAACGCCGACCGGCTGCAGCATTACGAGATGCGTTACCCGTCGGTCGGCATCAACATGGGCATCTACACCCCGGCCGGGCTGGGTGGCCCGGGCATGGTGGAGCGGCCTGGCACCTACCGCATGGTGTCGTACCACTTCATCACGCCCGTGGACGAAGACCATACGCATTACTTCTGGCTGCAGCACCGCAACACGGACCCGCACGACGAAGACATCACACGCCGCGTCGCGGCCGGCGCCAGGGCCGCGTTCGAGGAAGACCGGCTGATCCTGCAGGCCGTGCACCAGGGCATGAAAGCCAGGTCCACGCAGACCACCGGCCTGCTGCTCGACGCGGCCGCCAACCGGTTCCGCAAGGGGCTGGCCGAACTGATCGCCCTAGAGGCCTCGGCTCAGGCTGCGCCCGGCTCCTTGTAGTAACCGATCGTGTCGCCCTCGGTCGTGACACCCAGGCCGTTGAGCAGGCGGTTCGAATAGTTGAAATAGGCGCAGACCTGGTTGACTTCGAGAATCTCGCCGTCGTCGCAACCAGCCGCGCGGCACGCATCGAAGTCGGCCTTCTGCATGTCTCCCACGCTGGTGGTGAGCTTGTGCGCATAACGCAGCAGTGCCAGTTCCTTGCCCGAGAACACCTGCTCGGGCGCGGCGCCTGACAACGCGTCCCAGACCGCCTGCGCGCGTGCCGCATCGTTCATGAGCCGCCGGGCGTTGGCGAAATGGTGCGTCAGGCTGTAGTCGCACCGGTTGGTCATGCTCACGTACGAGGCCACCACTTCCAGGAACCAGAACGGCAGCGTGTTGTCGGGGTTGTGCAGCACGTTCTTGTACAGCACCAGGTGGCCTTCCATGCTGTGCGGGCGCAGGCTGTGGGCGCGCATCACGTTGTCCACCGTACCGCTGGGCGTGGTGACGCGCTGGTACATCTCCTTGAGTTTGCCGGTCGCCTCTTCCAGCGGAATCATCCTGATCCAAGCGTTCATCTCTTATCCCCCTTGTCGTTGATCGACCGCCGATCGACCGGCGGCCTGGAAAAAATGGCGCGCACCATCGGCACGAAGGCCTCCAATGGTTCGCACCGGTAGCGCGGATCACATGCGTCCTGGTCGTACCGCGCGACGAACTCGGCCGTCCAGTCGAAGTGCGGGTGGCCGGCCCAGCGCTCGCGTTCATGCGGGTCGACACCGGGCAAGTTGGGCGCGTGCAGATTCTGGAACGTCGCGTGGTGCCGCAGCATCCAGTGATTGCGGTCGGAAATATAGGCCCCAATCAGGCAGGCGGCAAAGTCACCGTGCTGCAACGGGCAGGCAATGAAACCCAAGTCGTGCAGCAGCGCCACCACCACATCCTCCTCGCTGCGGCCATCACGCAGCACCATGGTGGCGGACTGCAGGCAGTGGCGGTAGTTGTTGACCATGTAGCCGAAGCTCGGGTCGTGTTCGGATGCACTGAGCAGGCGCAGCGCCTGCGCCGCCTGCTGCTGCGCCAGGTAGAGCGCGCGTTGTTGCTCCAGCACACGCCAGTCGTCAGCCGAGAAGTCCTCGAGCGAGATCTTCTCGATGTATTTCCATTGCGGGTCGGCGAGCGCCGCGTAGTGGTCAGGATGTTTCATGGCGACTCATACCCGATTGCGTTCAAATACCAGGCAAGTGGCCGGGCTTTTGCGAGCCGAGGGCGCTGCGTGGGCGGCTCTGCTCGTGTCCCCCGGCCTGCAGCCTCCTCCACTACCTCGCCGAACCGCCCACGCAGCGCCCGCGGCAGCGAGCGTGTTTGGCGCACCGCGCTCCCACCACGCCGCCTGGATCAGGCCGGTGTGGCGCTCGGCGCAGCGAAATTCGACACTGGCCGGGTGCCACCACGGCGAATCGCGCCGGCCTTTGGCGCGCAGTATGCCCACCACGCTGGTTGGATCAGGTCGGGGGGGCCACACGCGCCGCCGGAAGAAAGGGGGGCCCCCCCACGGGGGCGCCCACCGCGGCGCCCGCTTCCCCCCCCGCCAGGTAAACGCCCCCCCCCACCCCACCCAC
>JANMYG010000144.1:0-1961 GCA_031381865.1 Betaproteobacteria bacterium
GTGCCGGCCACCACCGAGACCGAGCGCCTGGTCGGCGCCGCCGAGCTGGCGGCCATGAAAGACAGCGCGGTGCTGGTCAATGTGGCGCGCGGCAGCGTGGTGGACCAGGACGCACTGGTCGCCGCACTCGCGCAGCGCAGCATCGCGGCCGCGTTCCTGGACGTGACCGACCCCGAGCCGCTGCCAGCCGGGCATGCGTTGTGGAGCCTGGACAACGCCCACATCAGCATGCACCTGTCTGGCCGCGCCCAGAGCCGGATGTTCCAGCGCTCGGCGCAGCGCTTTTTGGACAACCTGGCGCGTTACCGCGCCGGCGAGCCGCTGCAGCACCAGGTCGACCTGGTGCTGGGGTACTGAGCGCCGCGCGCCGCGGCGCTGCGCGCAGTGTGGCGGCAGCTCCGGCAGGTTGGTCTGGGCCTGTTGCTGGGCGCGGGTTGCATCGCCGGCGCCGCGTCGGCCCGGGGCGGCGATTGTGGCTGGACTTCGGCGGGCGACGAACCGCGTTCGAACAACCGCATGGTGTTGCCCCACCCGCAGGCGACCCGCGCGCCCGACCCGTGGGTCGACCCCGGCAGCGCCATGCCCAAGGGCGACTTCGCCTGCGGAACCGGCGTACGGTGCACGCTGGCCGGGGTGTACAAGGAGGCGCATGTGTGCGCCTTGCTGGTGATCCAGCACGGCCGCCTGGTGCATGAATACTACGAAACGGCGAACCGCAACTGCCATGACGACGCGGCCACGCCCGGCAACGGAGCGGACCGGAAATACGGATTGAAATCGGTGACCAAGTCGGTCGTGTCCAGCCTGTTCGGGCATGTCTGGTCCGACCCGGCGCAATTCGGTCCCCTGCAGCTCGATGACACGGTAGCGCGCCACGTCGCCGGGTTGCCGGCAGACAGCCCGCTGGGCCAGGTGACCTTGCGCCAGGCGCTCACCATGACCAGCGCGCTCGATTACGACGAAGACTCCCAATGCATCGAGACCTGGACGTCCGACCATCCGCACGACCCGCGCGGCCGGACTTTTCTCGAGGCCGCGTCGCAGTACCCGGGTCGCGCCGCGCGCCGGATACCGGGGCGGGATTTCCATTACAGCGGCCTCAACACCACCCTGGTCGGGCTGGTGGTCGAGGCCGCCCTCGCCAGGCGGCCGGGCAGCGGCCCGAAGCACCTCGACGAAGCGCTGGGCGCCTGGGTCTGGCAGACCGCCGGCATGCGCGAACCGGCGCGCTGGAAGGCCGACAAGGCCGACATGCCGAACCCGTATTGCTGCCTGTACATGTCGGCGCGCGACCTGGGGCGCTTCGGGCAGTACATCCTGCACAACTGGAAGGCGGGGCCGTCCGACCCCGGCGCGCCACTGCACGCCTGGACCGTGGCGGCCGCCACGCCCCATGTGTGGCCCGGCCGACGCACCTGCACAGTGAAGGGCCGGCAGGTCCGGGTCGGGTACGGTTACCAGTGGTGGCCGCTGTCGGGCGGCGAGGGGTTCACCGCCAAGGGGGTGCAGGGCCAGTTCCTGCATATCCTGCCCGGCCTGGATACCGTGGTCGTGCAGTTCGGCTCGCGGCCCGAGGGCCCAGCGGCCGACCGGACCGCCCGCAACCGCGCCGAGTGCCATGTTTACGCGGCGCACCGGTTTCTGGCAGAACACGATTGGCCGCTTCCACGCTGAGCCTGCGCGGCGCAGAATTGTGCAGGCCCGGCGTGCAGGCCCGGCGCGGGCCGAAACCGGTTCAGCGAGGTGGTGCCATGTCCCGTTTTGCGATCCTGCGTGAAATCGAGCGCCTCGACCCCGAGCGCGATTGCCAGCGCATCCTGCACCTGTCCTTCGGTTACGAGTTTGCGTGGGACAGCACGCGCGCGCTCGAGGTGGCGCTGTACCGCACCTACTGCGTGCCCAGCATTTCGCGCCTGCTCGACCGCACCGGCGAGTTCTACGCCCACACGCAGCGCCGTTAC
>JANMYG010000189.1:0-3274 GCA_031381865.1 Betaproteobacteria bacterium
CTGCATTCAGTTGTAAGACCACGAGGGAACCACCATGGCAACAACGACCACACCGGGAACGATGGAGCGCATCCTGCGCCTGATGAGCGACAAGAAGGCCTCCGACGTCTACCTGTCGGCGCATTCGCCGGCGCTGATCAAGATCAACGGCCTGTGTATTCCCATCAACAACCAGGTGCTGCCGCCGGACGCGCCGCGCAACCTGCTGGCCGAGGTGGTGCCGGCGGACCGCATGGTCGAGCTCGAGACCACGGGCGAACTGAACATCGGCTTCCCGTTGGCCGGTGTCGGCCGCTTTCGTCTCAGCGCGATGCGCCAGCGCGGCTCGATTGCGGCCGTGGTCCGGTTCATCAGCAACGACATCCCGGCGCTGGCGTCGCTGTCGCTGCCGATGGTGCTGGGCGACCTGATCATGGAAAAACGCGGCCTGCTGCTGATGGTCGGCGCCACCGGCGCGGGCAAGAGCACCACCCTGGCGTCGATGATCGACCACCGCAACGAAAGCGTGGCCGGCCATATCCTGACCATCGAGGACCCGGTCGAGTTCCTGTTCAAGAACAAGCGCTCGGTGATCAACCAGCGCGAGATCGGCACCGATACCGAGTCGCTCGAAATAGCGCTCAAGAACGCGCTGCGCCAGGCCCCGGATGTGATCCTGGTCGGGGAGATCCGCGACCGTGAAACCATGACCGCGGCGCTGGCCTACGCCCAGTCCGGCCACCTGTGCCTGGCCACGATGCACGCCAACAACAGTTACCAGGCGCTGAACCGGATCTTGAGCTTCTACCCGGTCGAGGTGCGCCAGACCATGCTCGGCGACCTCGCCGCGGCGCTCAAGGCGGTGGTGTCGCAACGCCTGCTGCGCACCGTGGCCGGCGGCCGCATCGCCACCGTCGAAGTGCTGCTCAATACCAAACTGGTCGCCGAGCTGATCGAAAAAGGCGACTTCTCGGGCGTCAAGGAAGCGATTGAAAAGTCGATGGCCGAGGGCTCGCAGAGCTTCGAGGCGGATATCGCGCGCCTCATCATGGACGGCACCGTGGACCGCAAGGAAGGCCTGGCCAACTCCGACTCCCCGACCAACCTGATGTGGCGCATGCAGAACGATTTCGCCAAGGCCACGGCACTGCAGCCGCAGGACGACCCGGACGATGAACCGACGTTCACCGAGATCACGCTGGACGTCAAGCACTGATGGCGCAAACGATGCGGCTGGCAGAACAGCTGATCGCACAGGCTTCCGTCACCCCCGCCGACGCTGCGTGCCAGCAGATCATCCGCACCCGGCTTGAAGCACTCGGGTTCGTCTGCGAGTCGATGCATTCGGGCCCGGACCAGTGGCGCGTCGCCAACCTTTGGGCCAAACGCGAGGCCAGGCCAGCGGCGCCGGCCGCCGGGCGCTGCAAGCTGCTGGTGTTTGCCGGCCACACCGACGTGGTGCCGACCGGCCCGCTGGCGCAATGGCACAGCGACCCGTTCATTCCGACCCACCGCGACGGCAAGTTGTACGGCCGCGGCGCCAGCGACATGAAGACTTCGCTGGCCGCCTTCGTGGTCGCCACCGAAGAGTTCCTTGCCGCCCGGCCGCAGGCCGCGCTGTCGGTGGCGTTTTTGCTGACCAGCGACGAGGAAGGGCCGGCTGTCGACGGCAGCGCGAAGGTGTGCGAGGTGTTGCAGCAGCGCGGCGAGCAGATCGATTTTTGCGTGGTGGGTGAGCCCACGTCGGTGCAGCGCACCGGCGACACCATCAAGAACGGGCGGCGCGGCAGCCTGAGCGGCCGGCTCACGGTACTGGGGGTGCAGGGCCACGTGGCGTATCCACAATTGGCGCGCAACGCGGTGCACCTGGCGGCGCCGGCGCTGGCGGATCTGGCGGCGCTGCAGTGGGACGCAGGCAACGTTTTCTTTCCGCCCACCACATGGCAGGTCAGCAACATGCATGCGGGCACCGGCGTCGGCAACGTGATTCCGGGCACCGCCGTCGTCGACTTCAATTTCCGTTTTTCTACGGCGTCCACACCGCAGGGCTTGCAGCAGCGGCTGCAACAGGTGCTCGAGCGCCATGGCCTGCAGTACGAACTGGCCTGGACGCTGGGGGCCGAGCCTTTCGTCACCGCGCCCGGCACGCTGGTGGAAGCGGTGCGCCGCGCCATCAAGGGCGAAACCGGGATCGACACCATGCTGTCGACCACCGGAGGCACCAGCGATGCGCGTTTCATCGCCCGCATCTGCCCGCAGGTGGTGGAGCTCGGGCCGCCCAATGCCAGCATCCACCAGATCGACGAACATGTTTGTATCGAAGACATCGAGCCGCTGAAAAACATCTACCGCCGCGTGCTCGAGAACCTGAGTTCGGGCGATCTGGCATGACGATCCTGGAACTCATCGGCGGCGCCGCCAGCCGGCTGGAGTCGGCCGGTGTCGCTTTCGGCCACGGCACCACCAACGCCTACGACGAGGCCGCCTGGCTGGTGTTGTGGCGGCTCGGCCTGGCGCTGGATTCGGCGCTGGAGGGGCCGGGCTCGGTCGCCGAGGTGTCGACAACACCACAACAACAGGCGCAGGTGCATGCGCTGGTGGAACAACGCATCACCACGCGCCGACCCGCCGCGTACCTGACCAACGAGGCCTGGCTGCAAGGGGTGGCGTTTTATGTGGACCAGCGCGTGATCGTGCCGCGCAGCCTGATCGCCGAACTGCTGGTGGACGGTACGCTCGACTACTGGTTGCCAACCGACGGCCGCAAGGCGCTCGACCTGTGCACCGGCGGCGCCAGCCTGGCCATTCTGGCCGCCATGGCGTGGCCGGAACTGGCCGTGGACGCCCTCGACATCTCGGCCGATGCGCTGGCCGTGGCGCGCCTGAACCTGGAGCGCCACGGGCTGACCGACCGGGTGCGCCTGCTGCAGGGCGACGGCCTGGCCGGCGCGCGCGGCCCGTACGACCTGATCCTGTGCAACCCGCCCTACGTCAACAGCGCCAGCATGGCCGCCCTGCCCCCCGAGTACCAGGCCGAACCCGCGTTGGCGCTGGCCGGCGGCACGGACGGCATGGACTTCGTGCGCCGGCTGGTGCGCGAGGCACCGGCCTGTATGCAGCCCGACGCGGCTTTGGTGCTCGAAGTCGGCAACGAGCGCGCGTCTTTCGAATCCGCTTTCCCGGCACTTGCCGCCATCTGGCTTGAAACCAGCGCCGGCGAGGACCAGGTCTGCGTGCTCACGCGCGCCGCCCTGGCAACCGATGCGGCGCGCGGCACCGACCGCGACCCAACGAC
>JANMYG010000198.1:0-5838 GCA_031381865.1 Betaproteobacteria bacterium
GGACCACCTGGTGGAACAGCTCGAGCCAGCGGCCCCGCGCCGGCGACAGCTCCGCGCTCAGGAACGGCAGGTGCACCTCGTATCCGGTGGCGGCGATCACGGTGTCGTAACGCGCGGATTTCCCGTCGGCGAAGAACACGGTGTCGCCAACGACCTTCGCCACACCCGGTCGGGCCGTGATGCGGTTCCAGATGAAATGCCCGATCAGCAGGTGGTGGCCGGCCGGGTGGGTGCGGGTCTTGGGCGTCACGAAGCCCCACTGCTCCATGCGGCCGTGCGCCATGCGCGCGATGGTCTCGCGGAACCAGCGCCGGACCGGCCACGGCAGCCAGGGCTTCTCGAGCCGGGCCAGCACGCGCGAGGTCGGAACACCGAGGAACATGCGCGGCATCAGCAGCACCGGCGAACGCGCCGCCATGGTGGTCGACGCCGTCACGGTGCAGATGTCGGACGCGATGTCGCAGGCGCTGTTGCCGGCACCCACCACCAGCACATGTTTGCCCTTGAACGGATCCGGAACACGGTAGCTGTGCGAGTGCAGGTATTCGCCCGTGAAATCCTGCGCAAACGGCGGATGGCTCGGCACGCCCTGGTGCCCCGATGCCACCACCACGGCGTCGAACTGCTCGCGCACGCCGTCCGCCAGCGTCACCGTCCAGCGCTGGCCCGGCGACCGCTCGACCGCGCTGACACGGGAGCGAAAACGGATGTGCGGCCGCAGGCCGAACCGGTCCGCGTAGGCCTCGAGGTACCGGGCCATCTGTACATGGTCCGGGTAGATCGGCGCCGAATCGGGAAACGGAAAGTCCTTGTAGGCCGTGACCCGGTTTTCCGAATTGACGTGCAGCGACTGGTAGGCACCACTCAGGCCGTTGTCGTTTTCATAGACCCAGAGCCCGCCGATGTGGCTGCCGAGCTCGAACACCACGACCTCGACACCCCGGCCCAGCAGATGCTTGGCCGCGCACAACCCGGCCGCCCCGGCCCCGATCACCGCTACCCGGCGCGCAGGCATTTCAGTGTCCCATGGCGCTGCGCGCCTTCCGCGACGGATGAAACGCGGGGACCAGTCGGGGAACACCGCGCAACCGGCTTTGCCGGGGCGCTGGTGTTGCCCCCTTGAGGGGGGAGACGGCTACACGCAGTGAGCCGTAACGGGGGTGTTCCATTTCAGGCCGGCTCGCGTTCGTAACCTACGCGCGGGATCAGGCCCATCAGCATGCGCGTGAAACCGCCGTCGACCGTGAGGCTCTGTCCGCTGATGTAGGCGCTGCGCTCGCTGGCCAGGAACAGCACCGCCTGCGCGATGTCCTCGGGGCGGCCGATGCGGCCCGCTGGGACCGCCTGGCTGCGCCGCTCGATCACGCCGGGCTGGTCGTAAAAGGCCTGGCTCATCGGCGTCAGGATCAGGCCGGGGTTGACGACGTTGCTGCGAATGCCGGCCACGCCCCACTCCACGGCGAGCTGGCGCGACAACATCTCGATGCCGGCCTTGGCGACGCTGTAGGCGCCGGCCATCGCGGTCGCATGTTCTGCCGCGATCGAAGCGATATGCACCAGCGCGCCGTGGCCGGTGCTTCGCATCTGGCGGCCGAAGGTCTGCGCGCACAGGAAGTAGCCGGTCAGGTTGACTGCGAGCACCTTGTTCCACTCGTCGAGCGCCAGCGTCTCCAGCGCACCGGGGCGCAATACACCGGCGTTGTTCACCAGCACCTCGCAGGGGCCGAAGGTGGCGGCGCTGGCTTCGGCCGCCGCGGTGACACTGGCCGCGTCCGAGGTGTCACAGGCGAACACCGTGGCGTCGCCGCCTGCATCCTTGATCAGCGCGACCGTGGCTTCGCCACCCTGCTGGTTGAGGTCGAGCACCGCCACCCGCGCGTTCGCGCCGGCCAGGGCCACGGCAATGGCGCGCCCGATGCCGCTGCCGGCGCCGGTGACCACACACACGCGCCCGGCCAGGCCAAAGGGATCGAGGTTGCTGAAGTTGTTCATGGGCGTCCAGTCGACAGGGGTGGATCGGGTCAGGCTTCGGCCGCGGCGCTGGCGCGCGACAGCCGAAATCCCTCGTAACCGTTGGCGGCCACTTCCTCGCACTTGCGCCGGTACGGGACCACACCGCCGGCGTAGGGCATGAAGACGCGCGGCTTGCCCGGGATATTCGCGCCCACGTACCAGGAATTGGCCTGCGGGAACAAGGTCCGGTCGGCCACTTCGTTGACATGCGCCACCCACGCATCCTGCGCCTTTGGCTCGGCCTCGATGGTGTCGACGCCGCGCTCGCCGAGTCGGCGCAGGCAATCGGCGATCCAGTCCACATGTTGTTCGATCGCGAAGATCATGTTGGCCAGCACCGAAGGGCTGCCCGGCCCGGTGATGGTGAACAGGTTCGGAAAACCGGCCACCATCAGGCCGAGGTAGGAGCGCGGCCCGGCTTCCCAGGCGTGTGCCAGCGGCTCGCCGCGGCGGCCGCGGATGTCGATCTTCAGCAGCGCGCCGGTCATGGCGTCGTAGCCGGTCGCGAACACGATGCTGTCGAGCGCGTAATGCGTCTCCGCGGTCTGCAGCCCGTCGGGTGTGATGCACTCGATCGGCGTTTTGCGCAGGTCCACCAGTTGCACGTTGTCGCGGTTGTAGGTGGCGAAGTAGTCGGTGTCGACGCAGATGCGCTTGGTGCCGATCGCATGGTCGGTCGGTGCGAGCAGGTCGGCGACTTCGGGCTTGCGCACGGTGGCGCGGATCTGGCTGCGCACGAAGTCGGCCGCCGTGACGTTGGACTTCGTGTCAAGCATCAGGTCGTTGAAGGAGTGCATGAAATTCACGCCGCCAGTGCTCCAGCGCCGCTCGTATTCGCTCTGGCGCGCCTGCGGATCGACCTCGTGCGCCTTGCGCGTGCTTTTCTCGTACACCGTGCCGGAGGTGGTGTCGTCGCGGGCGCGCTGGCGCAACGCGGCGTAGTTGTCCTTCCACGAGCGCTCGTAGGCATCGTCCATGGGCGCGTTGCGCGCCGGTACGCTGAAATTGGGCGTGCGCTGGAACACCACCAATTCCCGCGCCTGCTGGGCCAGCATCGGGATCGCCTGGATGCCGGACGACCCGGTGCCGATCACACCCACGCGCTGGCCGCTGAAGTCCACGCCTTCGTGCGGCCACTGACCGGTGTGGTAGGTCTTGCCCGCGAACGTATCGATGCCGGCTATCTGCGGCAGGCGCGCGGTCGACAGGCAGCCGGTGGCCATGATGCAAAAACGCGCACTCAGGCGTTCACCGCGGTCGGTGACGATGTCCCACAACGCGCTGCCCTCGTTGTAGTGCGCCGAGGTGACGCTGGTGTCGAACGAGATATCGCGCCGCAGGTCGAAGCGTTCGGCCACGTGTTGCGCATAGGCCAGTATCTCGGCCTGCGGTGCGAAGCGCTCGCCCCAGCGCCACTCCTGCTGCAGTTGCTCGTCGAACGAGAACGAATACTGCATGCTCTCGACATCGCAGCGCGCGCCCGGGTCACGGTTCCAGTACCAGACGCCGCCGACATCGTCGGCGCGTTCGAATACGCGCGCCGACAGCCCGATCTGGCGCAGCCGGTACAGGGCGTACAGGCCGGCGAATCCCGCGCCCACGACCACGGCATCGACGCTCGGCACGGCCGGCGCATCGGCGTCGGCATGGTTTGTCATATTCATTGCAAATTCCCGCGCAAGCTTTCAGTTCTGCACCAGCCGCTGGTCCCGCACGGACCATCGGCGCGGATGCCGACGGTCGCCCAGCGGCACCATCGACACGACACCTGAAACACCAACAAGACCCAATGTATTCTTATTGGTATTTAATATCTACTGGCTAGTATAGTCGGATTTTCAGGTGGCTACAAGCCGGCCGGATCAAGGCGACATTCGAGTGCCAGTCCCCGCCGCCAACGCGGGTTCGGGGTGTCGCCGTGGCCGCCCACGCCGACGCGGCAATTCAGGCCAGGGCGCAGCCTGCCCTGGCGACCTCGGCGATGGTCAGGGCGTTCTTGACCTGGACAGAACCCTAAGAGATTCTGGTCTACCCGTAAGTCCCGAATTGGTTTTCTGAGTATTATCGGCAGGCCGCTTCGCGCCGGACGGCGGGCGACGGCCAGGATTCCAGCGCGGGATTCCAGGCCGGCGCGAGCCGTTTTGCGCGCGGGAGCCAGCCGCGCGGCGCGTCGACACCGGGCCGCAATCAGCGCGACCACACAACCGGACCACACCATGCAGGATCCCCGTTACCGCGTCGTGCGCCTGGAGCTTCCGATGGACGCGACCAGCTTCGAAGCCATCGTGGCGCAGCAGCCATCGATCGAACTCATGGTGCGCAGCGCCGCGGGCGACGGCGCCGCGGCGTGGCAGGCGCTGGCGGCGGCGCACTGTTACCACGTGTCCTCGGCCAAGGACGACATGGCGCGCCACTGGTTCGTGGGCCCGGAACTGCTGCAGCGGTGCCGGCACCTGCTGGCGGTGTCGACTTACGGCGCGGGTTACGACACGGTCGACGTGGCCGCGTGCACCCAGGCCGGCGTCTGCGTCGTGAACCAGGCCGGCAGCAACGCCGCCGCAGTGGCCGAACACACACTGGGGCTGATGCTCGGGTTGTCCAAGCGGATCAGCGAGTCGGATCGCCGGCTGCGCCGTGGCGAGCGTTTCACGCGCCAGGACGCGATCGGCTCCGACCTCGACGGGCGCACGCTGGGTCTGGTCGGTATCGGCCACGCCGGGGGCCGCACCGCCGCCCTTGGCCGCGCCTTCGGCATGGCCGTGCTGGCCTGCGACCCGCTGCTCGATGCGCAGGAAATCGTGCGCCGCGGCGCCGAGCCAGTGGCGCTGGCCGAACTGCTGCAGCGTTCGGACGTGGTGTCGCTGCACTGTCCGCTGAACGATGCCACGACCGGCCTGTTCGGCGCCGCGGCCTTTGCCGCCATGAAGCCGGGTGCGTTGTTCATCACCACCGCGCGCGGCGGCATCCACGACGAGGCCGCCCTGTTCCAGGCCCTGGCCTCGGGCCACCTGGGCGGCGCCGGCCTCGACGTATGGGCGACCGAGCCACCGGCCGCCGACCACCCGCTGCTCGGCCTGGACAACGTGCTGGCGACGATGCACACGGCCGGCGTGACCTACGGCTCACGACGCCAGATGGCATCCATGGCCGCCAGCCAGATCATCGCGCTGGCCCGCGGCGCGCGCCCGCCGCGGCTGGTCAATCCCGAGGTCTGGCCGGCTTATTGCCGGCGCTTCGAGCGCAGCTTCGGCCGCGCGCCCGAGGGCCTGTGATCGGAACACGGACATTCGTGCTGGTGCACGGCGGCTTCCACGGCGGGTGGTGCTGGGGCGAGGTGGCGCGGCGCCTGCGCGGCGGCGGCCACACCGTCTACACACCAACGCAGACTGGCTGCGGCGAGCGTTCGCACCTGCTGTCGAAGTCGATCACGCTCGATACTTTTGTGGACGACATCGCCAATGTGCTGCTGTGGGAAGACCTGCGCGACGTGGTGCTGGTGGGCCACAGCTTCGGCGGCAATACGATCTCGGGCGTGGCCGACCGCACGCCCGAGCGGATCCGGCAACTGGTCTACCTGGACGCGATCATGCTCGAGAACGGCCAGACCATGTTCGGACAACTCGGCCCCGAAGTGGCACAGGCCCGCACGCAGGCGGCGCAGGCCAGTGGCGGCCTGGCTATCGCACCGCCGCCGCCGGAGGCCTTCGGTATTCGCGACCCGGCGCAGGCCCGGTTCGTGCAGGCGCGCCTGACCAGCCACCCGCTGGGCACCTACACCTCGCCTTTGAATCTCGCCCACCGCGTCGGCAACGGCCTGCCGGCGGT
>JANMYG010000212.1:0-13967 GCA_031381865.1 Betaproteobacteria bacterium
CAGGTAGTTGCCCGGCAGATCGGCGATCACGCGCCCCTTGTATTTGCCATACGGCATGGTGCGCGTCACCAGCAGTTGCAGGTCTTCGGGCTGCACAGTTAGCCGCCCGCGCGCTTGACGGCAAAACCGCGCGCCTTGAGCGCCGCCATGACCGGCTCGCAGTGGTCGCCCTGGAGCTCGATCACACCGTCCTTGACCGTGCCACCCGAGCTGCAGGCCGCCTTGAGCTGCTTGCCTAGCAGCGCCAGCGCGGCCGGCTCGAGGGCCAGGCCCCGGACCAGCGTGACGACCTTGCCGCCGCGGCCCTTGCTTTCGCGCGACACCCGCACCGTACCGTCGGTGACCCGCGCAGGCCTGGCGGCGCCACACAGACACGCGGCCACCGGCTTGCGGCACATCGGACACATGCGGCCGGCATCGGTCGAATAGACCAGTCCGCCATCCAGGGATCGGGGTTTCATCGGGTCTTGACGGGTTCTGCTCGGGTTCTGATCGAGTTCTGATCGGGTTCTGGTCTGGCTCCGGTCGGCGCCGGGCTCTGGCGCCGCGCGGGCGGCGTGCCACGGGAAGCCGGGCCAGGCAACGGCATCGCCTCAGATTACCAGACCGGCGGCGGTTGAGGTGGCGGCTGCGCTCGGCTACGATGGACCCATGGCGAAATCAAAAAAAGGCGCGACCGACCGGCTCGGCAAGAACGACTACTACGAGCAGCTTGCGCCCCTGCAACTGGCGATCAATGACGTGGCACGCTGGTTGCAGCACACCGGCAACCGGCTGGTGGTGGTGATCGAGGGCCGCGACACCGCCGGCAAGGGCGGTGTCATCGCTGCGATCAGCGAGACCCTGAATCCGCGCCAGTGCCGCACCGTGGCGCTGGCCAAACCGAGCGATCGCGAGCTCACCCAATGGTATTTCCAGCGTTATGTGCCGCACCTGCCGGCCGCCGGCGAGATCGTGCTGTTCGACCGCAGCTGGTACAACCGCGCCGGCGTGGAGCGCGTGATGGGTTTCTGCACCGAGGCCGAAACCAAACTCTTCCTCAAGCAGGCGCCGGTGTTCGAGAAGATGCTGGTCGCCGAAGGCATCCTGCTGTTCAAGTACTGGCTGACGGTCGACCAGCAGCAGCAGGAGGAGCGTTTCGCCGAACGAATTGCCGACCCGCTCAAACGCTGGAAGCTCAGCCCCATCGACCTGCAGGCGCGCGCCAGGTACGCCGATTACGGCCGCGCGCGCGACGCCATGCTCAAGGCGACGCACGGCGCGAAGACGCCCTGGACGCTGGTGGATTTCAACGACCAGCGGCGCGGCCGCCTGACGCTGGTCCGCCACCTGCTGGACCACATACCGGACCGCCACGTGCCCGAATCCAGATTTGAATTCCCGCCGCTGGGACATGCGCCGCTGCGGGAGCGGTTCGGGACGCCACAAAAGCCGATTGCCACGGAGAAATGATCGACAACACGCGAATGCGATGAGCGGGCAGCGCGGCCAAACCATCATGGCGGCTGACTTGCGCAACAGGTCTGGAGTTGCCATGAAACATGACACAACCCTGTACGACACCCTTGAAGTCTGCCCCTGGGCCAGCGCCAGTGTGATCAAGGCGGCCTACCGTTGCCTGGCGCAACACCACCACCCCGACAAGAACCCCGGCTCCGACAGCGCCGACGAGAGGCTGGCGAAGATCAACGACGCTTATGCCATTTTGTCCGAGCCGGGCAAGCGCCAAGTCTACGACCGGTCGATCGGATTGCACCATGGCTTCGTCGAGCGGCGCGCTGCTGACGTGGCTGCAGGCGGCAGCCTTGGTCGTGCCGACCGGGGTCACAAGGTGTCGCGGCCGTTCGGGTTTCGGCCGCTGGCCTGATTGCACGCGGCGGGGGCCCTACGACCGCCAGGCGGTTGCGGCAACCATCAACGCCGTCGCATGTGCCATGACAAGACGGCTGCGTTGCACGGTGGACGCGTTTGATCCGTTGGAATAGATGTTGTCGGGCTCGCGCCTATGACAGGCACTTCCGTCGCAAACCCTCAAACCCCTGTCGGAAACCTGAAAAATCATCCTGGCCGTTGTTGCCGTCGGAATAAAACTTGTCGGGCTTTGCAACCGAATCGAATCTCAGCGATCTTCGGGTACTCGCGGCGATCTCGGAGGCCGGGATCGCTGACATTCGTGGCGTCGAAAGCCGACGTTGGTCGATGTCGTAATTCGCTTGGGTTTTTACGACGCCCACCCTTGGCGGTCATCGGGTTGTCATCGGCATACCGGCGCGGCCGGGCATCCTACAAACCTAAGTTCGAGCGGTTATTCGTCAGTCGTGGCTCGAATGACCGGATCGACCAACAACGGTCATTGAGCCTTTGATTTCCGGCCAACACTCGTCCTGGCAGACGTATGATCGCCTCCAGCGCGACTCGGGAGCGGACGAGTGACGGTTCTCAATCAAAGGTTGGTGGCGATCCTGGCTGCGGATGCCGCGGGTTATTCGCGGCTGATGTCATTGGACGAGCGCGCCACTGTGGCCGCACTTGACGCCGCCCGCGCGGTGTTCAGCAAACACATTGAAGCCAACCGGGGCCGGGTCATCGACATGGCCGGCGATTCGGTGCTGGCGGTGTTTGAGACGGCAACCGGCGCGGTGTCCGCCGCGCTGGCGATCCAGCGGGAAGTCGCCGCACTTGCCGAGCCGCTCGCCGATGACCGCCGCATGCGCTTTCGCATTGGCGTGCATCTGGGCGACGTAATGGAGAAGGCCGACGGCTCGGTCTATGGCGACGGCGTAAACATCGCGGCCCGGCTCGAAGGTCTGGCCGAGCCGGGCGGCGTGGCTGTGTCGCAGGCGGTGCAAGACATTGTCTGCGGGCGCGTCGGAATCGCGTTCATGGATATCGGCGAGCAGACGGTCAAGAACATCGCGCGGCCCGTGCGCGCATTTCGGCTGCGGCACCCCGGGGCCGATCAAACCCCGCCGACAGGGGTGGCTTACGGGGTGGGCGCCATGCCGGTCTTGCGCGTCGGCACAACAGAGATCAGACCCGCGCAGCGGCAGCTGCTGTTGCAGGGGCAAGTCGCCCATCTCGGAGCGCGCGCCTTCGACGTGCTCCACGCATTGATCGAGCATCGTCACCGAGTCGTGCCAAAGAACGAACTGCTCACCCGCGTTTGGCAACGCGAGGCAGTCGACGAGCGCAGCCTGCAGACCCAGATCTCGGTGCTGCGCAAGCTGCTTGGTGCCGGGGCCATCGCCACCATTCCCGGAAGGGGCTATCGATTCACGCTAGAACAGGAAGGAGATACGCCCGGCTTGGCTGCGCCATCGGCGCCTAATGCGTCCGCCGCCGTCTCGGTCGCGTTGCCACCTGCTCCCGCTGGCATGTTCGGGCGCGACGACGATCTCGCTGCGCTCGAGCGGCTGCTGCAGCAGCACCGGCTAGTGTCTGTGGTGGGCTCGGGAGGTATTGGCAAGACGACAGTGGCCTTGGCGGCGGCGCACGGCATACAGGGAGCCGAACCCGATGGTGCGGCTTGGGTCGAACTGGCACCGGTCGAAATTCCGGCCTTGCTGCCTGGCGTCGTGGCCCGCGCGTTAGGCGTATCCGTGGCGGGCAACAATCCACAAGCCGCGCTTGTCAAGGCGCTCGCGTCGCGTCGCGTGCTGCTTGTGCTGGACAACGCCGAGCACCTGCTCGACTCGGTCGCTGCTCTGGTGCAGGCCTTGCTGGCCGGCGCGCCAGGCGTGCGGATGCTCGTCACCACGCAGGCCGCGCTCAATCTCGGTGACGAGCGGCTGTTTCGCCTCGGTGCTCTGGCCGCCCCGGACGCGCAGGCGTCGGTTGAAGAAGCGCTCAGTTACGGCGCGGTTGCACTGTTCGTCGACCAGTCCCAGGCCGCTGACCGTCAATTCCAGCTCACGCAGGAAAACCTGCCCGCGGTCATCGACCTGTGCATCCACCTGGATGGTGTCGCGCTGGCCATCAAGCTTGCCGCGGCGCGCTTGCCGCTGTTCGGGCTGCAGGGCCTGAAGGATCGACTGTCCGAGCGCTTCCGCCTGCTTGGCCATGGGCCGCGCAGCGCACCGACGCGGCAGCAGACCCTGCGTGCTGCACTCGATTGGAGTCATGGCCTCCTTTCGCCTGACGAGCAGACGGTGTTCCGCCGCCTCGGCGTCTTCCATGCCAGCTTCCCGCTCGATCTGGCAGCCAGGACGGCGAGCGACGCCGGGCACGACGAATGGGCTGTCATTGAAATCCTGGGCACGCTGGTCGACCGGTCGCTGGTCGCGCTGGACCCGCAACCAGAGCCGCAGTACCGCATGCTCGAGAGCGCGCGTGAGTACGCCCTGATGAAACTCGACGAGGCCGGCGAACGCCGCGTGACGAACGAGCGCGTGGCCCGCGCGTTGCGCCAGCACTTTCCCGCCCTGGCCGAGCGTGACCCGCGGATGGTGGCGCGGCACCTGACCGACGGCGGTTGCCTGGAGGAAGCTGTGCTCGAATGGGAACGCGCTGCCGCGCAATCGCTGGCGAGTTCGGCCAACGTGGAGGCGGTGCTGTACCTGAGCAAGGCGATCGACCTGACGCGCGTGTTGGCGACCGAGGCATCGGACCCCTCGGTGCTACAGCGCAAAGAGTTGGCGCTGCAGTTGCGCCAGGGACCGCTGGTGATGATGACCAAGGGCCTGGGCTCGGAGTCCTCCGAACGAATCTACGAACGTGCACTTTCCTTGTGCAAGGGCGTTGGCACTGCGTCGGACACCTTTATCGCCACATTCAACCTGTGGTTCATCGCCGAGTCACAGCTTCGTTTCGATCAGGCTGCCCTTCTCATCGACCAGTCCCTGCGTCTGGCTGAGGCGGCGGGTGATGACCGCTTCATGGTTCAGGCACGACATGCCGGTTACACCTCTGCCATGACGACGGGTGACTTTTCGCGCGCCCTCGGTGACGCCGAAGACGGCTACCGTCGCTACCGGACGGTTGATGGCCCGTTCCACCAGAGCACGTTCGCAGGGCACGATCCGGGATTGTGTTCCATCGGGCACCAGGCGCTCGCACTGTGGATGCTCGGACGTTCCTTCGAGGCATACGCACAACTCGATACGCTCGAGCGTTGGATTCGCGATGTCGGACACCCGCCGAGCCAGATCATCGGCCGTTACATCACCTGCCTGGCGTACACATTGGCCCGTGAACCGCAGCGCATGCGGGCCGTGGCCGAGGAAGCTCTTGCGCTGTGCCGGCGCATGTCGCTACAGCAATACGAAGGTCTGTTCACCGTGTTCGCGGCCTGGGCCGCCGCCATGATCGACCGCGACCCTGCGGTGCCGACGCTCCTCGCGGCGGGAATCGAGAAGTTCGAATCCACTGGCACACGGTTGCGCGTCTCGCTTCTTCGCACGATTGCCGCCGAGGCCTGCGCCGCCGCCGGTCAGGTGCAGCCGGGGCTGGCTTTTTCTGAGCGCGGCCTGCGCGAACTGCTTGAGCGTAAAGAGTTCGGCTGGCATTCCTACGCATTGACTGTTCGGGGCATGTTGCTGTCATCGGCTGGTCAGGCGGCCGCTGCCGAGGTGGCCTTTGCTGAGGCGTTGACCGTTGCTCGGACTCAGGGCGGGCGCGGCATGGAGTTGCGCGCGGCCAACGGACTGGCAAGGCTGTGCCGCGAAGCCGGCCGCGGCGCCGAGGTGCGTCCCCTCCTCGAACCGCTGCTGGCACATTTCACCGCGGGGTTTTCAACGCCGGACGTCGACGACGCGCACGCGCTGCTAGGCGGCGTGAGTTGAACGGTTGGTCCATGCGGCGCATCCCACATCACCCCGCTGGCGGCCGCCCTGTTGCCCACGAAGCCGTCGACGTCGCCAATCAATGGGCATGGTGAACGACTGCGCGACAGCGGCGTGCGCCAGTTGCACCTGCGCTTGGCGATGACGAGCAACCCGCCTGCCATGGTGCGCTCGCCACAGCCGAAGCATCGGGCGCCCGGTTGAAAAGCGTACTCACGCGTCACGCTGCGCGTTGGCGCGGGCCGACAGAGCTTCAATGGCGGTGGATACTCGCACCATGCCGACGCCAATTCGGCGCAATAATTCCAACCTGTCCGTCACCACGAAATCCAGCACTTGCGTCTGAAGCACAAATTCTTGCTGCTGGCAGTGGTGCCACTGCTGGTATCGCTGGCGTTGATTGCCTGGGCAGTGCAATTGGAGCAGGCAAGCCTGGCCGAGCGGAGACGACTGCAGTTGCGGACCGCCTTCATGAGCGCGAAAGAAGGCGAGTTGCGTCACTATGTGGCGCTGGCGTTGAGCACTGTCAGTCCGTTGTACAACTCGGGACGGGACGACGAGGACATCAAGAAGCAGGTGATGCAACGTCTGGCCAACCTCGACTATGGGCCTGACGGCTACTTCTTCCTATACGACCTGGCGGGCGTCAACCTGATGCATCCGCGCCAGCCTGAACTGGTCGGCCGCAATCTGATCGATTTGAGGGACTCCGGCGGCGAGCCGACCATACGAATGCTGCTGGAGCGCGCGCGGTCCGGCGGCGGTTTTGTTGTTTATCGCTGGCGCAAGCCGTCTTCGCAGCTCGAGGCTCCCAAGCTCGGTTACGTGACTGTGCTGGAACGCTGGGGCTGGATGATCGGCACCGGCTTGTACCTGGACGATATCGACGAATTCATGCGCCAGCTTGATGACGAGCTGGAACGCAACGTGCACTCGACCCTGGTGTGGATTGCTGGCGCCGGCGGGCTCGGAGTGGCGCTGATCTTCGCCTGCATGCTGGTTTTGAGCTTCAGCGAATACAAGGTCGGCGACGCCAAGCTGACCTTGCTGGCGCGCAAGGTGGTCAGCTCGCAGGAAGCGGAGCGGGCCTACCTTTCGCGCGAATTGCACGACGGGACCGGCCAGACGCTCGTGTCGATCAAGCTGCTGATCGAGTCCGCGCTAGACCGGATGGTCGACGCCGAGGAGGGCCTGCGGGCGCCCTTGACACGCGCGCTGGCGCGGCTCAAGGAGGCGCTGCTGGACGTTCGGGGTATGTCGCATCGGCTTCGACCCATCATGCTGGATACGCTGGGCCTGCCGGCGGCGCTCAAGAGCCTGGGCGATGAAATGTGCGGACCTGGCGGGATCGAGTTCACGATGGAGGTGGAGGGCGACCCGCGGGAACTGCCCGATGACGTGAAGACGGTGCTCTTTCGGATCACGCAGGAAGCCATGACGAACATCCAGAAACACGCGGCCTGTGCCCATGTCAGTTTGCACCTGGCTTATCAAAAGCAGGGATTGGCGCTCAGCGTACATGACGACGGCTGCGGTTTCGATGTCGATTCGATGCGCGAGCATCCGCGCCGTGGCATCGGGTTGCGCAACATGCGCGAGCGCATAGAAACCGTAGGGGGCGAACTACTGGTCCAGTCGCAACCCGGCCTGACCCGCATCACGGCACAGCTGTCGAACAGTGCCATTCGCCGTTTCGCGCAGGCGCGTGACGCGTCGCCAGTGTCATGATCCGACTGATGCTCGTTGACGACCACCCGCTGGTGCGCGATGGTCTGAAGGCCATGTTGGCAGGCGTGCCGGACGTCACGGTGGTGGGCGAGGCCGGTGATGCGAATGAGGCCCTGGCCGCACTGGCGGCTTGTGCTCCGACGCTGGTACTCATGGACATCGGCATGAAGACAGTGAACGGCATCGAGCTGACGTCGATGCTGCTGCGTCGGGCGCCGCAGTTGGCGGTGCTGATGCTGAGCATGTACGACAGCGTGGAATATGCGCAGCGGTCGATGCAGGTCGGGGCGCGCGGTTATGTGCTCAAGGACGCGCCATCGTCGGAGATCCTGGGTGCCATGCGCACTGTCGCAGCCGGTGGGACGTACCTGAGTTCGACCATTGCGCAGAGGATGTTTCGCACGCCGACTTCGCGCAACCAGTTGTCTACCCGCGAGCAAGACATTCTCGCTTGTCTGGCGCGCGGACAGTCAAGCAAGCAGATCGCCAAGGCGCTGCAATTGAGCGTGCGCACGATCGAGTCGCACCGGCAGAACATACGTCGCAAGCTTGACCTGGAAACCCAGGCGGATCTGATCAAATACGCGGTCGAGCACGGCAGCCGCCATGGCGGCCCCGAGATCCCGGGCTCCACAAGCTAAGGGTTTTCCAGTACGTAACGCTGCGGTAACGCCATGCGTAGTGCAACGGTGGCGGTGCCACCGGCACTGCGGCACACTCCTCGCATCGCAACCAACGCCCGATCCGGGCTCTGAGACTACCCATGAGCATCAAATCTAGACTAATCCTGAGCGCCATCGCGCTCGCCGCATCGGCCACGTTTGCGCTGGCAGCTGAGCCGATCAAGATCGGCGTGGCCGGGCCGTTTACCGGCGGTTCATCGTCGATGGGGGTGAGCATGCGCGATGGGGTGCGCATGGCCGCCGACGAGATCAACAAGGCCGGCGGCGTGCTGGGTCGGCAACTGCTGCTGGTCGAGCGCGACGACGAAGCCAAGAACGAGCGCGGCGTGCAGATCGCCCAGGAACTGATCAACAAGGAAAAGGTCGCCGCCACGGTGGGCTACATCAACACCGGCGTGGCCCTGGCCTCGCAGCGTTTTTACCAGGAAGCGAAGATTCCGGTGATGAACAACGTGGCGACCGGGTCGCTCGTGACGCACCAGTTTGACGACCAGCCCGAGAACTACATTTTCCGCAACGCCGCCCACGACAGCATTCAGGCACCGATGATCGTGGAAGAAGCGATCACCCGCCGCTCTTTCAAGAAAGTCGCGATCCTGGCCGACTCCACCAACTACGGCCAGCTCGGCCGCGAGGATCTGGAGAAGGCGCTCGCGATCAAGGGGATCAAGCCCGTGGCGGTCGAGAAGTTCAATATCAAGGATGTGGACATGACGCCGCAGCTCCTCAAGGCCAAGGAAGCCGGCGCCGAGGCCGTGCTCACTTATGCCATCGGTCCTGAGCTGGCACAAATCGCCAATGGCATGACCAAGCTTGGCTGGAAGGTGCCGATGATCGGCAGTTGGACCCTGTCGATGGCCAACTTCATTGACAACGCCGGTCCCGGTGGCGAGGGCGCACGCATGCCGCAGACCTTCATCCAGGAACCGACAACGCCAAAACGCCAATCTTTCATTCTGAGTTACCTGAAGACCTTCAACCCCAAAAACAGCCGCATCGACTCGCCGGTCTCGGCTGCCCAGGGCTACGACTCGGTCTATCTGCTGGCTGCGGCGATCAAGCAGGCCGGTTCGACCGACGGTCCGAAAATCAAGGCCGCATTGGAGGACCTGAAGGCCCCGGTCGAGGGCGTCGTCACCACCTACAACAAGCCCTTCAACGCGAAGGACCACGAGGCCATCACGGCCAACATCCCGGTGTTTGGCGAAGTCAAGGGCCAGCGCGTCGTCTACGCCTACCCGGATGACCTGAAGAAGGCTTCCGACGTGCGCCTGAAGGACGCCAACGCCAAGGGCGCGCTGGCGGTAAAGAAGTAGCGCGGCGCGGTCCGTTACCAGCGTACGCCGCCGGACGCCAAGTCCTGGCGGCGATTTTTCGGGCGCGCTGCGTTCGACAGCTTCTCGGGAGTCTCCATGTCGATCTTTATCCAACTCGTGTTCAGCGGCATCGCGCTGGGCATGATCTACGCCGTCATTGCTTTTGGCTACCAGTTGACTTTTGCGACGTCGGACACGCTCAATTTCGGTCAGGGCGACGCGTTGATGCTCGGCGCCCTGGTTGGCTTGACGCTGGTCGGGCTGGGCGTGAACTACTGGCTGATGATCCCGCTCGTCTGCGTATTCGGCGCCATGCAGGGCGCGGTTGTGGAGCGCATCGGCGTGCGGCCGGCCATCAAAATGAAATCCGAGTTTGGCTGGATCATGTCGACCATCGCCCTGGGCATCATCTTCAAGAACGTGGCCGAGAACGTGTGGGGTCGCGACGACCTGAAGTTCCCCAGCCCGTTGCCTGAGTCCCCGATGCATTTACTGGGCGCCAACGTCTTGCCGATGGAGATCCTGGTCGTAGTCGGGGCGCTGGCGATGATGCTGGCGGTGGAAGTATTCAACCGGCGCTCGATCTACGGGAAGGCGGTTGTCGCAACTTTCAACGACCGCGACGCAGCCAAGCTGATGGGCATCAATACCGGGCTGGTGATCACCTTCTCCTATGCGCTGTCGTCGGTGACCGCGGCTTTCGCCGGTGTGCTGATCGCGCCGCTCACGCTGACCGGCTCGACGATGGGTGCGGTGCTCGGCCTGAAGGCTTTCGCAGTGGCGATCATCGGCGGGCTCACCAGTGGAATGGGTATCGTCGTTGGGGGCTTGATCCTGGGCATCGCCGAGACCACCACCGGTTTCTACCTGTCGACCGGCTACAAGGACGTCCCTGGCCTGGTGCTGCTGCTGATCGTTCTGGCGGCCAAGCCGGCCGGTCTGTTCGGCAAGACCGCGATCAAGAAAGTCTGACCATGAAGCGGCATTACCTCGCCCTCGCCCTCGTCGTGGTCGGCGTCGTGGCACTGGCGTTGTTCCCTGTGGCGGTCCACAACCCGTATTACATCCACCTGCTCGAGACCATCATGATCTACGCGATCGTGTTGTTCGGGCTGGACATCGTGGTGGGTTACACCGGCCAGGTGTCGCTGGGGCACGCCGGATTGTTCGGCATCGGGGCCTACACCGCCGGCGTGCTGGTATTCAAGCTCGGTGCCAGCCTCTGGATCACGCTGCCCGCGGCAATTGCCGTGACAGCGGGATTCGGGGCTCTGCTCGCGCTGCCGGCACTTCGGGTGACTGGGCCGTACCTCGCGATGGTGACCCTGGCCTTCGGGACCATCATCCAGATCCTGATCAACGAGATGAGTTTTCTCACCGAAGGCCCGTTGGGTATCAAACTGAGCAAGCCGGCGCTGTTCGGCGCCAAGCTTGACGAGCGCGAGTTCTTCTGGGTAGTGGCCGTGTTGTTGGTCCTGTCGCTGATCTTTGTGCACCGGGTCCTGCGGTCGCACCTCGGGCGCGCATTCGAGGCCTTGCGCGGCAGCCCGGTGGCGTCGGACTGCATGGGTGTGTCGGTCTACCGCTACAAGGTCTATGCGTTCGTCATCAGCGCCGGCCTGGCCGGTCTCGCCGGAGCACTGTACGCATATTCTGAACAGTACATCTCGCCCAACACCTACAACTTCGAGCTGACAGTCATGTTCCTGCTGGCGGTCATCATGGGCGGTCGCAAGACGCGCTCCGGCGCCATGCTGGGGGCGGCCATTGTGGTGTTGCTGCCCAAGTTGCTGGACGATATCGAGATGTTCCGCTGGGTCGCGGTGGTGATGGCCGTGGGCGTAACGGTGGGCGCCTTGGCCGGCTTCAGGCGCGGCACGGTCAACTGGCGCACTGCTGCGATACCGGTCATCGGCACCATCGCGCTGGCCGCCCTGTCGTTCCGGTTGCAGACCATGACCGATTGGCGCTTGTCGATTTTCGGCGTGATCACGTTGTTCGTTGTCTATTACCTTCAGGACGGCATCGTCGGTTTCGTGCGCAACGCGCTGAACCTGAAGTCCCGTCCGACCGATGACGCTGAGAGCGAACAGGCCAGCCACCTGCCCGCGATCAGCGATGCGCTGACGGTGGCCAAGGGTGGTGCCGGCGAGCTGCTTCGTGCCAACGGCGTACTGATGCAGTTCGGCGGGCTGAAGGCGCTGAACAACGTCGACCTCGTCGTCCAGCGCGGCACGATCCACGGCCTGATCGGGCACAATGTATCCGGCAAGAGCACGATGATGTACGTGCTGACCGGCATCTATGTGCCGACCGCCGGCGGTCTGAGCTTTGCCGGCGCGTCGCTGGTCGGCCGGACCTCGTCGGATATCGCCTTGTCGGGTATCGCGCGCACGTTCCAGAATGTGCAGTTGTTCGGCGAGATGACGACCCTGCAAAACGTCATGGTTGGCCTGCACCATACTTTTTCGAGCAACCTGCTCGACGTCGCACTGCACCTGCCGCGCTACCTGCGCGAAAACCGGCTTGCGACCGCGCGCGGCCTGGCATTGCTGCAATTTGTCGGCCTCGACGCGCTGGCACACGAAGAAGCGCGCAACCTGCCATACGGCAAGCAGCGTCTGCTGGAAATCGCCCGCGCGCTGGCGCTGGACCCGCAGCTGTTGCTGCTCGACGAGCCGGCCGCCGGCCTGACCGCACCCGACATCAAGGAGCTGGTGGCCATCATCCGCAAGATCCGCGAGCACGGCGTGACGGTGATCCTGATCGAACACCACATGGACGTGGTCATGAGCATGTGCGACACGGTATCGGTCCTCGATTTTGGCCAGAAGATCTCCGAGGGCGAGCCCGCACAGGTGCAGGCCGATCCCAAAGTCATCGAAGCGTACCTGGGCGGCGAGCCCGCCACCGTTGCCGCGTGACACCTCCCGGGAATACTCCATGTTGAAAATAGAAAACCTCTTCGCGGGCTACGGCAAGGTGCAGGTGCTGCACGGCATTTCAATCGAGGTGCCGCGTGGCCAGGTGGTGGCACTCATCGGCTCCAACGGAGCCGGCAAAACGACCACCATGCGCGCCGTCAGCGGCATGATCATGGCGACCGGCGGCACGATCACTCTCAATGGCAAGAGAATCGACGGGCTGGAGTCCTACGACGTGGCCAAGCTGGGCCTGGCACATTCCCCCGAAGGCCGTCGGGTATTCGCCACGATGACGGTGACGGACAACCTGACCTTGGGCGCATTCCCCCGCCTTACCGGCAGTCGACCGCGAGGCGACGTGGCGGCCGACCTGGAGCGCGCACTGGAGTTGTTTCCTCGTCTGAAGGAGCGGCGCGCGCAACTGGCCGGAACGCTGTCGGGCGGTGAACAGCAGATGTTGGCGATGGCCCGTGCCGTGATGCTCAATCCCGACGTGGTGCTGCTCGACGAGCCATCGATGGGGCTGGCGCCGATTCTGGTCGAAGAGGTATTTCGCATCATCGCGCGACTCAAGTCCGAGGGCGTGACCATGTTGTTGGTGGAACAGTTTGCCGCTGCCGCGCTGGCAGTCGCCGACTACGGCTACGTCCTCGAGAACGGCGGCATTTCGGTACATGGCCCTGCGGCGCGGCTGAGAGACGATCCTGCCGTGCGTGCTGCCTATCTGGGAGGCGGCGCGCATTGAGTTGCAGGCCGCAGGTGGGTTCGGAGCACGAATCGAGACCGGCTCCTGCGCGCAGTCGGGGCTGCTCGCCGGTACGTGGTGGTGCCGGAGCATCCTGGAAACAGCAGTTCACCGCCTGTTTTAAGCGGGAAGATGCGCGCCGCAAGCGTTTGACCGTCATTCGACGGTCACGCTCTTGGCCAGGTTTCTTGGCTTGTCCACATCGGTGCCGCGGGCGCAGGCGGTGTGGTAGGCCAGCAGCTGCAGCGGCACCACGTGCAGCAGCGGCGACAGGGCGCCGTAGTGCTCGGGCATACGAATCACGTGGATGCCTTCTTCGCTTTCGATGCGGGTGTCGGCGTCGGCCACCACGTACAACACGCCGCCGCGCGCGCGCACCTCGTGCATGTTGCTCTTGAGTTTTTCCAGCAGCGTGTCGTTGGGCGCGACCGTGACCACCGGCATGGCGCTGGTCACCAGCGCGAGCGGGCCGTGTTTGAGTTCACCCGCGGGGTAGGCCTCGGCGTGGATGTAGCTGATCTCCTTGAGCTTCAACGCACCTTCGAGCGCCACCGGGTAATGCAGGCCGCGGCCGAGGAACAGCGCGTTCTCCATCTTCGCGAAATCCTCCGCCCAGGCGATCACCTGCGGCTCCAGCGCCAGCACCGCCTGCAATGCCGCGGGCAGGTGGCGCATGGCCGCCAGGTGCGCGTCCTCCTGCTGCTCGGTCAACCGGCCGCGGCCTGCATTACCCGGTGGCGCTCGAAGGTGCGTTGAAGCTCAAGGAGATCAGCTACATCCACGCCGAGGCC
>JANMYG010000219.1:0-8051 GCA_031381865.1 Betaproteobacteria bacterium
GACTGGCGGCGCGAACGCATCTTCGCCTACCTCGACCCGTGGAGCGAGAAACACGCGCTGGGCAAGGGTTACCAGCTGTCGCATGCGCTGATCGCGATCGGGCGCGGCGAAATATTCGGCGTCGGCCTGGGCGGCAGCGTCGAGAAGCTGCACTGGCTGCCCGAGGCCCACACCGACTTCCTGTTGGCCGTGATCGGCGAGGAGTTCGGCCTGGTGGGCGTGTTGTGCGTGATCTGCCTGTTCCTGTGGCTGACCCGGCGCATGATCCATATCGGGCGCCAGGCGATCGCGCTGGACCGCGTTTTTGCCGGGCTGGTGGCGCAGGGCGTGGGCATCTGGATGGGTTTCCAGGCCTTCATCAACATGGGCGTCAACCTGGGGGCGCTGCCGACCAAGGGCCTGACGCTGCCGCTGATGAGTTTCGGCGGCTCGGCGATCCTGGTCAACCTGGTGGCGATCGCGGTCGTGCTGCGTATCGACATCGAAAGCCGCCAACTCATGCACGGGGGCCGGACATGAACCAGGCACGCCGGGCCCTTGTCATGGCTGGCGGCACCGGCGGCCATATCTTCCCCGGGCTGGCGCTCGCCGATGCGCTGCGCCAGCACGGCTGGAGCGTGTGCTGGCTCGGCGGCAGGGGCAGCGCGACGGCCCCGAGCATGGAAAGCCAGCTCGTGCCCAAGCAGGGCTTCGCCTTCGAAGCACTGGACTTCTCCGGCGTGCGCGGAAAAGGCGCGCTGACGCTGGCGCTGCTGCCGCTGCGGCTGTTGCGCGCCTTCTGGCAAAGCATCCGGGTGCTGCGCCGGGTGCGGCCGCACGTGGTGATCGGACTGGGCGGGTACATCACCTTTCCGGCCGGCATGATGAGTGTGCTGCTGGGCAAACCGCTGGTGCTGCACGAACAGAACTCGGTCGCCGGCATGGCCAACCAGGTGCTGGCGCGTGTCGCCGATCGGGTGTTCACCGCGTTTCCGGAGGTGCTGGCCAAGGCGCGCTGGATCGGCAACCCGTTGCGCGCGGCCTTTGTCGGCCAACCGGGCCCTGAACAGCGTTTCGCCCACCGCAGCGGCCCGCTGCAGGTGCTGGTGGTGGGCGGCAGCCTGGGTGCGCGGGCGCTCAACGAGGCCGTGCCGCGCGCGCTGGCGCTGATCCCGCGCACGCAGCGACCCAGGGTGATCCACCAGAGCGGCGCCACACAGATCGAGGCGCTGCGCGCCGGTTATGCGGCAGCCGGTGTCGAGGCCGAGTTGACGCCCTTCATCGACGATACGGCGCGGGCCTTTGCCGATGCCGACCTGGTGATCTGCCGTGCCGGCGCCAGCACCGTGACCGAACTCGCGGCGATTGGTGCTGCGGGCCTGTTTGTGCCTTTTCCGTCGGCGGTCGACGACCACCAGACCCGCAACGCGCGTTTTCTGGTCGACCGCGGCGCCGGCTGGCTGCTGCCGCAAGGCGACCTGACGCCCGAGCGGCTGGCCGAAATGCTGCAGCAGACCACCCGCGAGCAACTGCTGGCCTGCGCCGTGGCCGCCCGCAAGCTGGAAAAGACCGGGGCCACGGCGGACATGGTCGCGGCTTGCGAGGAACTGGCACGACCCGCCGATGGCGACAGGCCCTGAATGAAACACGCGATAAGACACATCCATTTCGTCGGCATCGGCGGCTCCGGCATGTCGGGCATCGCCGAGGTGCTGTTCAACCTGGGCTACACCATCTCGGGTTCCGACCTTTCGGCCAGCCCCACGCTGAGCCGCCTGGGCGATCTGGGGATCCGGGTCTTCGCCGGCCACGACGCGGCCAACGTGGACGGCGCCGACGCGGTGGTCACGTCGACCGCGGTCCACGGCGACAACGCCGAGGTGCTGGAGGCCCGGCGCAAGCGCATCCCGGTGGTTCCGCGCGCACTGATGCTTGCCGAACTGATGCGCCTGAAACAGGGCATCGCCATCGCCGGAACGCATGGCAAGACAACCACCACCAGCCTGGTGGCGAGCGTGCTGGCCGAAGCCGGACTGGACCCGACCTTCGTCATCGGCGGACGCCTCAACAGCGCCGGCGCCAACGCCCGGCTGGGCAGCGGCGACTACATCGTGGTGGAGGCCGACGAATCGGACGCCTCGTTCCTGAACCTGCTGCCGATCATGGCGGTGGTCACCAATATCGACGCCGACCACATGGAGACCTACGGGCACGACTTCAACCGGCTGAAATCGGCGTTCGTCGACTTCCTGCACCGCATGCCGTTCTACGGCACCGCCATTCTCTGCACCGACGATCCGTCGGTGCGCGACATCGTGCCCCAGGTTTCCTGTCCGATCACCAGCTACGGTTTTGCCGAAGATGCGCAGGTGCGCGCCATCAACGTGCGCGCGGCCGGCGCGCAGATGCACTTCACGGTGCAGCGCCACAACGGTGTCGTCCTGCCCGACCTGGACGTGGTGCTGAACCTGGCCGGACGCCACAACGTGCTCAATGCGCTGTCGGCGATTGCCATCGCGGTCGAACTCAACGTTCCGGATGCGGCTGTGCTCAAGGCGCTGGCTGAGTTCAAGGGTGTCGGGCGCCGGTTCCAGCGCCACGGCGAAGTGCCGGCGCGCCAGGGCGGAACATTCACGCTGATCGAGGATTACGGCCACCATCCGGTGGAGATCGCCGCGACGCTTGCCGCCGCCCGCGGCGCGTTCCCGCAGCAGCGCCTGGTGCTGGTGTTCCAGCCGCACCGCTACACCCGCACCCGCGACTGTTTCGACGATTTCGTGAATGTGATCGGACAGGCCGACGTCGTGCTGCTGACCGAGGTGTACGCGGCCGGCGAGGCGCCGATCGTCGCCGCCGACGGCCGCGCACTGGCCCGTGCCCTGCGTGTCGCCGGCCATGTGGAACCGGTGTTCGTGGCCGATATGGGCGACCTGCCGCAAACCCTGCTCGAGACCGCCCGCGCCGGTGATGTGGTGTTGTGCATGGGCGCCGGATCGATCGGCGCGGTGCCGGCCAGGGTGCTTGAACTGGTAGCTCCGGGAGTGGCGACATGAGCGCAGCGAAGCCGATCGGCGAACAGGGTTTTGCCGCCGGGCCGCCCCAAGGCAAAATGCGCCCCCCTGGGGCTGAGCCCCGCGGCTCCGAGTCTGCCTGCTCAGACCCGGACGGGGCGAAGGGCCGCAGCCTCGGGTTGGGGCACGTCCAGCGCAGTACGAGCGCAATCGGCTCCCGCCGATCGCGGGGCAGTGACGGGCCCCGGCCCCTGCCAGCGCAAGGGCCGCACGGGGGCCGGCAGTTCGGCAAGGTCGCCGTCCTGATGGGCGGTGTTTCGGCGGAGCGCGAAATCTCCCTGATGTCGGGCCAGGGTGTGTTGCAGGCCTTGCGCAACAGCGGTGTCGATGCCCACGCCTTCGACCCGGCCGAACGCGAGCTGGGCGAACTGCGCCGCGACGGCTTCAGCCGCTGTTTCATCGCGCTGCATGGCCGCTTCGGCGAGGACGGCACGGTGCAGGGTGCGCTGGAGCTGCTGGGCATACCGTACACCGGTTCGGGCGTGATGGCGTCCGCGATCGCCATCGACAAGGTGATGACGAAGCGGGTCTGGCTGGCCGAGGGGCTGCCCACGCCGCGTTACCGGTTGTTGCGCCGGGGCATCACCACGCGGCAGGTGACCAGCGTTCCGGATGAACTCGGTTTGCCGCTGATCGTCAAGCCGGCACGCGAGGGCTCGTCGATCGGCGTGTTCAAGGTGCAGGGTTATTCCGAGATGCAACACGCCGTTGAGCAGGCGGCGCAACTCGATGCCGACGTGTTGTGCGAGCAATTCATCGCCGGCGACGAAGTCACGTGTCCGGTGATCGGCAGCGCCGACGACGCGCGCGCGCTGCCGGTGATCCGCATCGTGGCGCCGGCCGGCAACTACGACTACCAGAACAAGTATTTCACCGACGACACCCAGTACCTGGTGCCCAGCGGATTGCCCGCCGGTGAAGAAGAGGTGATCCAGGCGCTGGTGCTCAAGGCCTACCGCGTGCTCGGCTGCCGGGGCTGGGGCCGCGTCGACGTCATGATCGACGCGCAGTCGCGTGCGCCCTACCTGCTCGAAATCAACACCTCGCCCGGCATGACCAGCCACTCGCTGGTGCCCATGTCGGCCCGTGCGGCCGGCATCAGCTACGAGGCGCTGTGCCTGCAACTGCTGGAGATGGCCGGCCTGGACCAGCCCGCCGGCAACACACCGCCGGTCGCCGGCCAAGGGGCGCCGGCATGACCGAGGCGTTCAGCCCGCCGTTCGATGTGCGCTTGATGAACGCCACGGCGGGCGCGTTGTTCATCCTGTTCGGCGCGCTGGCGCTGGCGGCGCTGGCCGCCTGGGCCGCCAACCACGCCCTGTTCGCCATCCGCGGCGTCACGGTCACGGGCGACGTCACGCACAACAATGCCGTGACGCTGCGCGCCAATGCCGTGCCCAAACTCAGCGGCAGCTTCCTGACCCTCGACCTCGCCGGCGCAAAGCAGGCATTCGAGGCCGTGCCGTGGGTGCGACAGGCGGTCGTCCGGCGCGAATTTCCGAACCGGCTGCGCGTGGTGCTGCAGGAACACCAGGCCGTGGCCTACTGGGGCGCGGACGGCGATGCGCGGCTGCTCAACTCCTTTGGCGAGGTGTTCGAGGCCAACGCGGGCGAGGTGGAGCACGAGTACCTGCCCCGTCTGAGCGGGCCGCAGGGCCAGGAACCGCAGGTGCTGTCGATGTACCGCGCGCTGCAGCCGCTGTTCGAGCCGATGGACCTGTCGCTCGACCAGCTCGACCTGACTGGCCGCGGCAGCTGGGTCGCCCGCCTCGACACCGGGGCCGTGATCGAACTCGGACGCGGCAACGACGCGGAAATCCTGGCGCGCACGACCCGCTTCCTGAAGACGCTGACCCAGGTGACATCGCGTTACAGCCGCAAGTCCGATGCCGTGGAGACAGCGGACCTGCGCCATCCGGACGGTTACGCGCTGCGCCTGCGCGGTGTGAGCACGGTGGCCGGCGACGGATCCAAGAAACAAGCGCAATAGAAGCAACAGGTGGACATATGGCTAAAGAGTACAAAGACCTCGTAGTAGGCCTCGACATCGGAACCGCCAAGGTGATGGTGGTGGTGGCCGAAGTACTGCCCGGAGGCGTGCTCAAGCTCGCCGGCCTGGGCGTGGCGCCGAGCAACGGCCTCAAGCGCGGCGTGGTCGTCAACATCGACGCCACGGTGCAGAGCATCCAGATGGCGCTCAAGGAGGCCGAGCTGATGGCCGACTGCAAGATCACGCGCGTCTACACCGGCATCACCGGCAGCCACATCCGCGGCATCAACTCCAGCGGCATGGTGGCGATCAAAGACCGCGAAGTGACGCAGGCCGACGTGGCCCGCGTGGTGGAAACCGCCAAGGCGATCAACATCTCGACCGACCAGCGCCTGCTGCTGGTGGAGCCGCAGGAGTTCATCATCGACGGGCAGGACGTCAAGGAACCGATCGGCATGAGCGGCATCCGGCTCGAAGCCAAGGTCCACATCGTGACCGGTGCGCAAAGCGCCGCGGAAAACATCATCAAGTGCGTGCGCCGCTGCGGGCTGGAGGTGGAGCAGCTGATGCTCAATCCGCTGGCGTCGAGCCTGTCGGTGCTGACCGACGACGAGCGCGAACTCGGCGTGGCGCTGGTCGACATCGGCGCCGGCACCACCGACGTGGCGATCTTCACCAATGGCGCGATCCGCCACACGTCGGTGATACCGATCGCGGGCGACCTGATCACCAGCGACATCGCGATGGCGTTGCGCACGCCGACCAAGGACGCCGAGGAGATCAAGGTCGAAAGCGGCTTTGCCAAACAGCTGCTGACCGACGCCGAAACCCAGGTCGAGGTGCCGGGTCTGGGCGACCGCGGACCGCGCCTGCTGAGCCGCCAGGCACTGGCCGGCGTGATCGAGCCGCGGGTGGAAGAGATCTTCGCGCTGGTGCACCAGGTGATCCGCGAGTCGGGCTACGAGGAAGTGCTCTCGTCCGGCATCGTGCTCACCGGCGGCAGCTGTGTGATGCCCGGCATGGTCGAGCTGGGCGAGGACATCTTCCTCAAGCCGGTGCGCCGCGGAGTGCCGAAATACGCCAACGCACTGTCCGACATGGTGGCCCAGCCGCGCGCGGCCACCGTGATGGGACTGCTCGAGGAGGCACGCCTGTCGCGCATACGCGGCTTCAAGGTGGCGCAAAAGAACGGCTCGATGAAAACCGCCTTTGGCCAGGTTCGCGACTGGTTTGTGGGGAACTTCTGATGACTATCGATCTTTGCGCACATCACTGCGGCGCCTTCAACCGGCAAATGCCGTCCCGCACGCGCCGCGCGACCCACGGACTGCGCGTGCCGCGAACCAGGACCCGACCCGGGGCCGCAACGGCACCCGCGCGCGGCCATGACAGCACCAAGACCTGGCTGGCGCGCGGCAGCCCCCACACCTCCTGGCCCTGCACCGGCCCGCCGGGCTGACCGACGACGACGACAAGACAAGGCAACGGACAAATTTTTGGCAACTGCAATTCAGGAGAAAAAAATGAGCATCGAAATGATTGAAGAACACGCGTTCAACCTCGGCACCCAGATCAAGGTGATCGGTGTCGGGGGCGGCGGCGGCAATGCGGTGGAGCACATGATCCGCTGCGACGTGGGGGGTGTCGAGTTCATCTGCGCGAACACCGACGCGCAGGCGCTGAGCCGCAGCGCGGCGCACAAGACGATCCAGCTCGGCCACACCGGTCTGGGCGCCGGCAGCAAGCCCGACAAGGGGCGCGATGCGGCCGAACAGGCGGTGGAGGAAATCCGTGCGGCGATCGACGGCGCGCACATGCTGTTCATCACGGCCGGCATGGGCGGCGGCACCGGCACCGGCGCTGCACCCGTCATCGCGCGGGTGGCGCGCGAGATGGGCATCCTGACCGTCGGCGTGGTGACCAAGCCGTTCGACTTCGAAGGTGGCCGGCGCATGAACATCGCCGACACCGGGCTGGCCGAGCTCGAAGTCAACGTCGACTCGCTGATCGTCGTGCTCAACGAGAAGCTCGAGGAAGTGCTGGGCGACGACATCACGCAGGACGAGGCCTTCGCACACGCCAACGACGTGCTCAAGAACGCGGTGGGCGGCATCGCCGAGATCATCAACGTGCCGGCCCACATGAACGTGGACTTCGAGGATGTGCGCACCGTGATGGGCGAGCCCGGCAAGGCCATGATGGGCACCGCCACGTCCGGCGGCCCGGACCGCGCCCGCATCGCCGCGGAGCAGGCCGTGGCCTGCCCGCTGCTCGAGGGCGTCGATCTGTCCGGCGCCAAGGGCGTGCTGGTGCTCATCACGGCCAGCAAGGGCTCGCTCAAGCTGTCGGAGTCCAAACTCGCGATGAACACGATCCGCGCCTTTGCGTCGCCCGACGCCCTGGTGATCTACGGCACCGCCTACGACGACATGCTGGGCGACGACATCCGCGTCACCGTGGTGGCGACCGGCCTGAGCCGGCAGGGGCAGCGCCGCAACGCGCCGCCATTGCAGGTGCTGCGCACCGGCACCGACAACGTGCCGTTCCATGTGCCCACGCTGACGAATCAGGTCAACGCCGGCACGCCGGGCGGCACGCCGCCGGTCCACAGCGCGCAACCGGATTACGGCAGCATGGGCACACCGGCGGTGTGGCGCGGCCGCACTTCGGCGGCAGCCAAGGTGGACGCGTTGTCCAGCGGTGGCATGGACGACTACGAGATCCCCGCCTTCCTGCGCAAACAGGCAGACTAGCGCTGCGACGGCACAGGCGGCATCTCCCCTACCTTGCCGGAGGGGAGTGCCGCCTACTTATTTTTCCTTCCCTCGTGTGCCGGACTACCACTTCTCAGGCAGGCGTCTCGAGGTGTGGAATACCCGCAAGACCTCGACCGTCTGGCCCCGCACGCGGTACGGAACGATATAGCGCGTTTTCTTCACGATCAGTTCGCGCGTGCCCGGGACGCGCCCGGGTCGCCCGAGTCCGGGCTGGTCTGCAAGCATCGCCACCGC
>JANMYG010000236.1:0-10163 GCA_031381865.1 Betaproteobacteria bacterium
AAGGCCCGGCCGCGTCTGGACGTTCGCGCCGAAACCACGCTGTCTCTGGACGACATGCGCAGGGCTTTGCACCAAGGCAAGGTGGCATCGGCCGACCGCCACTGAGGACTCCGGGGAATACCGAAGTGGGCCGCGGCGCCCGGGTCGGTCGGCTACAATCTTGCGCAGGTGAACCAAGGGCATTTTCCCGGTGTTCTTGCCGCGTCAGGCTCGTTTGGCGCGGCGTCGTGGTGGAAATACGCGTGACGAATCTGGTTTTTCGCTTCGCAACGGTACAGGGCCAAAACATCCGGTGGTTTTTGCGGCGCAACTGCTCGGTGACCCCCCGGCAGCTGGGTTGGCTCTACGGGTCGATGTGCGTGGTGTCGCTGGGCATCGGCCTGGTGTTCTGGCTGCAAGGCGCCAAACTCGTGCTGCCGTTTGCCTGGGTTGAATTGATCGCAGTCGGGGCGGCCTTTGCGGTCTACGCGAGGCACGCCACGGATGGCGAGACAATCCACCTCGCCGGGGAACAATTGGTCGTTGAACTGGAAAACGGTGGCAAGCTCCAGCGTTCCGAGTTCCGCCGTGATTGGGTCAGAGTCGAGCCGGGCGCCGCGGACAGTTCGTTGATCGAGCTTTCCGCGCATGGCAAGAAGGTGCAGATCGGTCGTTTTGTGCGGCCAGAACTGCGGCCGGTGCTGGCCCGCGAAATCAGGATGGCGCTGCGTTTCGCCTAGCCGCGCGGCCGTGGAACGCGCAGTGGGCAGCAGGAAACAGTTCGGAATATTTAGGCAACAAAGAAGTGAACATGACGAAGAGCATTTTGGCCAAGTTGGCCTCCCCGGTGCTGGTGGCCTGTGCATGGGGCGGCAGTGCCGCCTGGACGGTGGCGCACGCGGTCAATGACCTGCCCGGCGGCCCGGCCGTCAACCAGCTCAACCTGCATCCGGCGGTGACGAAGATCGCCGAAGACCAGGCCTGGCTGCACTGGTTCATGATGATCGTTTGCACGGTCATCTTCCTGGCGGTCTTCGGAGTGATGTTCTATTCGATCTGGAAACACCGCAAATCGGTCGGCCACAAGGCTGCGACATTCCACGAGTCGGTGACGGTCGAGATCGTCTGGACCATCGTGCCGTTCATCATCGTGATCCTGATGGCGCTGCCGGCCACGAAAGTGATCGTGGCGATGAAGGATACGACCAATGCCGACCTGACCATCAAGGCCACCGGAATGCAGTGGAAATGGGGCTACGACTACATCAAGGGCGAAGGCGAAGGCATCGGCTTTGTGTCCACGCTCGACAGCGGCCAGCGCGCGATGTCGGATGCCGGCGGCCCCAAGGCGGGCGAGGTGGTCGACAACTACCTGCTCAAGGTGGACAACCCGCTGGTGGTTCCAGTCGACAAGAAAGTGCGCGTCATCACGACCGCAACCGACGTGATCCACGCATTCATGGTGCCTTCGTTCGGAATCAAGCAGGATGCGATCCCCGGCTTCGTGCGCGACACCTGGTTCAGGGCCGAGAAGATCGGCGACTTCTACGGCCAGTGCGCCGAGTTGTGTGGCAAGGAGCATGCGTACATGCCGATCCACGTCAAGGTCGTCTCGGCGGAAGACTATTCCAAATGGGTCGACGGCGAGAAAAAGAAGCTGGCCGCCAAGGCCGATGATCCGGCCAAGGTCTGGACTGCCGAAGACATCACCAAACGCGGCGAAAAAGTCTATGCCGCCAACTGCGCGGCCTGCCACCAGGCCAACGGCAAGGGCGCGGGACCGATCAAGCCGCTGGACGGTTCGGCGGTGGTGCTCGACGCCGACAAGGCAAAACAGATCGCGATCCTGCTCAACGGCCAGAACAACGGCGCCATGCCGGCCTGGAAGCAACTCAGCGACACCGACATCGCGGCGGTCATCACGTTCACCAAGAACAACTGGTCCAACAAGACCGGCCAGTTGGTGCAGCCAGCCGAAGTCAAGGTTGCGCGCAAATAGCCGCCAGCACGTTGCCGACCGCTGAAACGAACATAGAGAACTGACGAGGAAAACCCGATGAGTGCAGTACTGGATCACCACGCCCACGCCCATGACGACCACCATGACCATGCGCCGACAGGGTGGCGGCGCTGGGTCTACGCGACCAACCACAAGGACATCGGCACCTTGTACCTGCTGTTCGCCTTCACGATGTTGATGGTCGGTGGTGTGTTGGCGTTGCTGATCCGCGCCGAATTGTTCCAGCCCGGCCTGCAGCTCGTCAATCCTGAACTGTTCAACCAACTCACGACCATGCACGGGTTGATCATGGTTTTTGGCGCCATCATGCCGGGCTTCGTCGGCTTCGCGAACTGGATGGTTCCATTGCAGATAGGCGCCGCCGACATGGCGTTTGCGCGCATGAACAACTTCAGCTTCTGGTTGTTGATTCCCGCCGGCCTGATGATTGTCGGTTCGTTCTTCATGCCGGGTGGTGCGCCGGCCGCCGGCTGGACGCTGTATGCGCCCTTGACGCTGCAGATGGGCCCGAGCATGGACGCCGCGATCTTTGCGCTGCACATTCTGGGCGCCAGCTCCATCATGGGTTCGATCAACATCATCGTGACGATCCTGAACATGCGCGCGCCTGGCATGACCCTCATGAAGATGCCGATGTTCGCCTGGACCTGGCTGATCACGGCGTACCTGCTGATCGCCGTGATGCCGGTACTCGCCGGCGCGATCACGATGACGCTGACCGACCGCCATTTCGGAACCAGTTTCTTCAATCCCGCCGGCGGCGGTGACCCCGTGATGTTCCAGCACATCTTCTGGTTCTTCGGCCATCCCGAGGTGTACATCATGATCTTGCCGGCGTTCGGCATCATCAGCCAGGTCGTGCCGGCATTTTCCCGCAAGCGCCTGTTCGGTTATGCCTCGATGGTGTATGCCACCTCGAGTATTGCGATCCTGAGCTTCGTCGTCTGGGCGCACCACATGTTCACCACCGGCATGCCGGTGACCGGGCAGCTGTTCTTCATGTACTCCACGATGTTGATCGCGGTGCCCACCGCCGTGAAGATATTCAACTGGATCGCAACCATGTGGCAGGGCTCGATGACCTTCGAGACACCGATGCTGTTCGCGGTGGGCTTCATATTCGTTTTCACGATGGGCGGGTTTACCGGCCTGATCCTGGCGATGGCGCCGATCGACATCCAGTTGCAGGACACCTATTACGTGGTGGCCCATTTCCATTACGTGCTGGTGGCCGGTTCGCTGTATGGGATGTTTGCCGGCTTCTATTACTGGAGCCCGAAGTGGACCGGTGTGATGTACAACGAGTCGCGCGGCAAGATCCATTTCTGGTGGTCACTGATCGCGTTCAACGTCACGTTCTTCCCGATGCACTTCCTGGGACTTGCCGGCATGCCGCGCCGCTACGCCGATTACCCGATGCAGTTCGCGGATTTCAACGCGGTGGCCAGTGTCGGTGCCTTCGCCTTTGGCCTGGCCCAGGTCTATTTCTTCTTTTTCATCGCCCTGCCATGCATGCTGGGCAAAGGCGAGAAAGCCAGCCAGAAACCCTGGGACGGGGCCGAGGGTCTGGAGTGGGAGATTCCGTCGCCGGCACCGTTCCACACCTTTGAGACGCCGCCCAAACTCAATGCCGCCGCGACCCGTGTCGTGGGTTGACGCCAATTGGCTGGGCCGCGCGCTATGACACCCGAGCAAAGAAGATCCAACATCCGGATGGCGCTCATCCTGGTGTCGGTGGTCGCCGTCTTTTTTGTCGGCTTCATGGTCAAGATGTCGCTCCTGGGCGCCTAGACAATGAAGCTGCGCGCTGCAAACCTGGGCATGGCGGGCAAACTCGCACTGATCACGGTGGTCATGCTGGCATTTGGTTATGCGCTCGGGCCGATCTACAACGCCATCTGCAAGATGACCGGGATCAACATATTGGCCCTGGGTGAGCGCAACCAGGCCGGCGCGGGCTCGAGCATTGTGCCCAACACCCAGGTCGACACGACGCGCACCATCACGGTCGAATTTGATGCGAATTCACGCGGCCCATGGGATTTCAAGCCGGCACAGCGGTCGCTGCAGGTCCATCCCGGCGAACTGGCGACCGTGATGTACGAGTTCCAGAATATCCAGAACCGGCGCATGGCAGCGCAGGCGATCCCGAGTTATGCGCCAATGCAGGCAGCCGCGCATTTCAACAAGCTGGAGTGTTTCTGCTTCAACCAGTACACGCTGGAGCCGGGTGAAAAGAAGTCCTGGCCGGTGGCATTTGTGATCGATCCCAAGCTGTCCCGTGACGTGACGACGATCACGCTGTCCTACACCTTCTTTGAAGTTGGCGGATCGGTTCCACCGGCTCCCGTGGCTGCGTCTGCCGTCACCCCGCTGGCAGCCACGAAGGTCGGCTCATGAGTGGCCCGGCCGACAGTGGTGCGGCGGGGCGCAAGGGGTCGTTTTGGGGAACGGTCAAGGCGGTCGGTTGGTCCTTCGTCGGCTTGCGCAAACGCGCCGACCTGGAGAGTGATGTCGCCAAGCTCAATCCGATCCACATCATCATCGTCGGTTTTGCCGGTGTCTTCCTGTTTGTGATTGCGTTGATCGTGCTGGTGAACTGGGTCGTCGCCAAATAGTGGCGTGCGGCGAGAAGTATCCTGATAACTGTATTGAGAGCCTGGAGCAGAAATGAGTTCTACATCCCATAGCGGCACGCCGTATTACTTTGTGCCGAGTCCGTCCAGCTACCCGGCGCTCGCGTCGCTGGGCCTGTTCTTCATCATCCTGGGCGCCGGGCAATGGATCAACGGGGAAGGCTGGGGCAGGTATCCGCTGGCGCTCGGATTCCTGGTCCTGTTCGTGGTTCTGTTCAAGTGGTTCAGCACGGCGATTTCCGAGAGTGAAGGTGGCTCCTATGGCCACAAGGTGGATTTGTCCTTTCGCTGGAGCATGAGCTGGTTCATCTTCTCCGAGGTCATGTTCTTTGGCGCATTCTTCTCGGCGCTCTGGTGGATGCGCGTGCACTCGGTGCCCGAGCTCGGAAATCTGGAACATGCGCTTCTGTGGCCGGACTTCAAGGCGGTGTGGCCGAGCGTGGCCGCCGGCGCCACCGCGTCACCGGCCGGAACGATCGAGCCGTTCCAGACCATGGGCCCGTTCTGGCTGCCCACCATCAATACCGCGCTGCTGCTGAGTTCCGGCGTCACGATGACGATTGCGCACCACGCCCTGCAGGGCGGAAATCGGGCACGCACGATCGCGTTCATGTGGCTCACCGTGTTGCTGGGCTTCACTTTCCTGTGCGTGCAGGGTTACGAGTATTCACATGCCTACAGTGAATTGAACCTCAAGCTCAGTTCGGGCGCCTACGGGTCGACCTTCTTCATGCTCACGGGTTTTCATGGCTTTCACGTATTTGTCGGCATGCTGATGTTGCTTTTCATCACGCTGCGCCTTCAAAAGGGCCACTTCACTCCGCAGCGCCATTTTGGATTCGAGGGCGCCGCCTGGTACTGGCACTTCGTGGACGTGGTCTGGCTGGGCCTGTACACCCTCGTCTACTGGCTCTGACGACCGCCGCGGCGCCGCATCGCTGGCGACCGAACAAGAGAGCCGCGTTGCGGCTCTTTTATTTTCCGGCCGGTATGCCGGTGGGCTGGATGAGGCCCATTTTCCACGCCACCAGCACACAGACAAAAAGCAGGATCGAAAACCCGACCCGAAACGCCAGCGCGCGCGCCATGTGGTTGGTCTTGGCCCGCCCGTTGCGCCCGTCCTGCAACATGAAATACAGGGCTGCGCCCAAACTGCCGATGATGGCGAGGAAAGCGAAAATGACGAGGTACACCATGGCGCCGATTATCCCGTGAGTTCCGCCAACCTGCCCGCCCGCTTCTGGTTGCTCACGGCAGCCGCGCTCGCAGCAGCGTCGATCACACTGGCCCTGGGATTCTGGCAGTTGTCGCGCGCGGCCGAGAAAGAGGCCTTACGGGCCGCCATTGAAGGTCGCCAGGCGCTGGCGGTGCTCGATGGCGCGGCGCTGGCGGGCACGGGTCCGGGCGCCGACATCCTGTACCGGATGGTCAGGTTGCGCGGGACCTGGCTGGCGCAACACACGGTGCTTCTGGACAACCGGCAAATGAACGGCAAACCGGGCTTCTTTGTGCTGACGCCGTTGCGGCTTGAAAACTCGACCGAAGCGGTGCTGGTGCAACGCGGCTGGACACAGCGCAGTTTCATGGACCGCACGCAGGTTGCGGCGGTGCCGACGCCGGAAGGACTGGTCGAAGTAGCCGGCCGGATTGTCCCCCCGCCTTCCAAGCTTTATGACTTTGGCGACCCGGACCGCGGCGTGATCCGTCAAAATCTCGACTTGCCCGGGTTTTCCCAGGAAACCGGAGTTGCCCTCGTCCCAGTGTCCGTGTTGCAGTTGGCGCCGGCCGCCGATGGGCTGGTACGGGATTGGCCACGCGCCAATAGCGGCGTTGAAAAACACTACGGCTACGCGTTTCAATGGTTTGCCCTGTGTGGGCTGATCGTCTTTCTTTACGGCTGGTTCCAAATTGTCCGACGCTTCCTCCGACCTCGTTGACTCCCGCGCTCCCGTGCGACGCGACGAGCCGCTCGGCCTGACCGTGCATTCGCTGCCCAGCCTGGATGTGGCCCGGGACGGCGCGCAGCAGGTCGCGGCCGGGCGCTGGAAGATGCTGGCGGTGCTGCTGGTCTGCGCCGCCCCCGTGGTCGCGTCGTATGTGACGTACTACTTCATCCGCCCCGAGACGCGCCGTGTGTTTGGCGAACTGGTGGACCCGCAACGGCCGCTGCCGGATATGTATGGCGTGAGTCTGGCCGGCGCACAGGTCAGCCTGCGGTCACTCAAGGGCCAATGGTTGCTGGTCAGCGTGTCTGGCGGCGCCTGTGACGATGCCTGCCAGCGCCACCTGTATCTGCAGCGCCAGGTGCGCGAGAGTCTGGGCAAGGACAAGGATCGGGTCGATCGGGTCTGGCTCGTGCGTGACGACGCAGCGGTTCCACCCGCGTTGCTTGCGGCTTTGCGCGACGCCACCGTGTTGCGGGTCGAGCCGCAGGCCTTGAACCGTTGGCTGGCACCGGCGCCCGGCCATGCCGTCGCAGAGCACCTGTACCTTGTCGATCCCCTGGGCAACTGGATGATGCGTTTTCCGGCATCGCTGGACGTCGCGGGCGCCGCCAAGCTCAAACGCGACCTCGAGCGCGTGCTGCGTGCCAGCGCCTCGTGGGATGCGGCCGGGCGCTGACGGGTCAATATGCAGCCTCGCACACGAGCATTTCCATGAGCGCCGCCGGGCCGTTCCCAAGGGCGAATTCCGCAATGCGCAGCATGGAGGAGTCCTGATGGCCGCACCGCCACTGGTCGATTTGTCGCCGCTAGGGCAGGTGATGCTCCTCGGTGCGCTGGCGGCGGCCATCGTGCTGGGCTGGTTGTGGCTGCGCCGCAGGCGCGGCGCGCACACCAGTTGGGTCGGCGCCCTGACGCTGCTGACCCTGTTTCTCACCTTCGACCTGGTTCTGTTTGGCGCGTTTACGCGGTTGACCGATTCGGGCCTCGGTTGCCCGGACTGGCCGGGCTGTTACGGCAGCGCCAGCCCGCTGGGCGCGCAGGCACCGATCGGCGCCGCGCAGTCGGCCATGCCGTCCGGGCCGGTGACACACAGCAAGGCCTGGATCGAGATGCTGCACCGTTATATGGCGACCGCGGTCGGTGCGTTGATCCTTGTGTTGGCGCTCGCCAGTTGGCGGCGGCCAGCCGGCCAGCCAGGACCGGAGGCAACTCCGAGCCGGTGGTGGCCCGTCTTGACCCTGGTCTGGGTATGTGTTCAAGGCGCCTTCGGCGCCCTGACCGTGACGATGAAGCTCTTTCCGGCCATCGTCACCCTCCATTTGCTTGGTGGCCTGGCCCTGCTGGCGCTGCTGTGTATTCAGGTCGAAGGCCAGCAACGCCTGGAGTCCGCTGGCCGGCGCGTGCCGATCGATGCGCCGACGCGTGGCCTGTTGCTGGCCACCTGTGCCTTGCTGGTGGCCCAATTGGCATTGGGCGGCTGGGTCAGCACCAATTACGCGGTCTTGGCATGCACCGATTTCCCGATGTGCCAGAACAGCTGGTGGCCCGAAATGCGCTTCGACCAGGGGTTCCAGCTATGGCGCGAACTCGGGTTGACGCAGGACGGAGCGCATATCAGCTTCGCCGGACTCACCGCGATCCATTTCGCCCATCGGTGCATGGCCGCGCTGGTGCTGTCCGCGTTGGGCTGGCTGGCCTGGCGGCTCAACGCCGTCGCTGGCCTGCGTGTGCCGGCGCGCTGGATCGCGGCGCTCGCCATCCTGCAGCTCGCCAGTGGCCTGGGCAATGTGGTCCTCGGCTGGCCGCTCGCGGCTGCGCTGCTGCACACGGGCGGTGCTGCCGGCCTGGTCGTGGTGCTGACCTGGACCGTCGCGCGCAGCAGATCCAGCGCGCTTCCAGCCTGTGCCGCGTCTGTGGGCGCATCGGACAATATGCCGGCATGACTGTCAATTCGCCCAACCTTTCCAAAGTCCACAACGTGTCGGTGCTGCGGCAGTTCCATGCCCTGACGAAGCCGCGTGTGATCCAGCTGATCGTTTTTTGCGCGCTGATCGGCATGGTGCTGGCGGTCCCCGATGTGCCGTCGCTGGCGGAGTTGGAGCGCGCCGCGATCGCGTGTCTGGGCATCTGGCTGGTGGCCGCCGCTGCGGCGGCGTTCAACTGCATCGTCGAGCAGGGCATCGACGCCAAGATGAAACGCACCGCGTGGCGTGCCACCGCGAGCGGGGAATTGCGCAACGGGCAGACCCTGCTGTTTGCCGCGGTACTGTGTGCGGCGGGGTCGGCACTGTTGTACTACTGGGTGAACCCGCTGACGATGTGGCTCACGTTTGCGACCTTTGTCGGTTACGCGGTGGTCTACACCGTGATACTCAAACCCCTGACGCCGCAGAACATCGTGATCGGGGGCGCCTCCGGCGCCATGCCGCCGGTCCTGGGCTGGGCCGCCATGACCGGTGACACGGGGCCCGAGGCGCTGATCCTCTTTTTGATCATCTTCCTCTGGACGCCGCCGCATTTCTGGGCGCTGGCCCTTTACCGGGTCGAGGACTACCGCAAATCCGGGTTGCCGATGCTGCCGGTAACCCACGGCAGCGAATTCACGCGCCTGCAGATCCTCCTGTACACCGTCGTGTTGTTCGCCGCCTGCCTGTTGCCGTTCGTCTATGGCATGAGTTCGTGGCTCTACCTGGTCGCGGCCGTGGTCCTGAGCGCGGGCTTCTGTCTGCATGGCTTCTGGCTGTGGCGCGACTACTCCGACGCACTGGCACGGCGCACGTTTCGCTTTTCCCTGTGGCACCTCAGCCTGCTGTTCCTGGCGCTGTTGCTGGACCACTACCTGTTGTGAACCAGAGGCCAGACCGGATGCAGCCCAAACCACCGACCCGCAGGTTCTTCGTGTCTGTGGCGGCTGTTCCCCTTATCGCAAGCTTTTTGTCGTCATGTTCTGACAAAAAGCCGTCTTTCGCATCCATCGACGTCACTGGCGCGGATTACGCCAGGGATTTCTCGTTGATCGACCACAATGGCCGGCCCACCAGCATCAAGGATTTCGCGGGCAAGGTCGTCGTGGTCTTTTTCGGCTACACCCAGTGCCCGGATGTGTGCCCGGCCTCGATGGCGGAGCTGGCGGAAATCAAGAAGATGCTGGGGCCGGACGGTGCCAAGGTGCAGGGGCTGTTCATCACCATCGACCCCGAGCGCGATACACCGCAGGTACTCAAGGCCTACATGGCCAACTTCGACCCGGGCTTTTTGGCGCTGCGCGCCGCGTCACCAGAGCAACTGGCGGCTTTGGCCAAGGACTACAAGGTGTATTACAAGAAGGTCGAGGGCAGCACGCCGACCAGCTACACGATGGACCATTCGGCCGGAAGCTACGTCTACGACACCCGCGGGCAATTGCGTCTGTACACGCGTTATGGCAGCGGGGCGGCCGCCCTGGCGGGCGACATTCGCGAACTGCTGAAACAAGGCTCCTGAACCCAACCGGGGCAGCCGCCGCCGCACCGCCGAGGCGCAGGCCAGTGCCGCGTCAGGCGTATACGGCCAGCGCCTTCTTCATTTTCTTCATTGCGGCCG
>JANMYG010000247.1:0-45839 GCA_031381865.1 Betaproteobacteria bacterium
GCCGGCCTGATCCCGCCCACCCCCACCCCCGCTCCCGTTCCCAGTCCCACCCCCAGTCGCACTCCTACCCGTCTGCAGGAATGGCATGGATGCAAGGCACGCGCGGCCACAACCCGACCCTTTGAATGCAATGCCGCACAAGCCATGAACCATCAAGGCGCAGGTGTTTGCGAGCGCCGGCGCGAGTTGTCGTGCCAATTGATCAACCAGCGGTAGACGAGCCCGCGTGGGCAAGACCACCCGGTGCCGTCATCCGTACGCCGTCATCCGCACGCGGTCATCCGCTGCCGTCAGCCGTGTTCCGGGCGCAGCTTGGCGAGCGCGCGCTCGACCTTGTCCATTTCCAGCGTGAGCTTCAGCCGCTCCGGTCCTACCGGTGCGCGCACCGCGAATGGCGGCTCCCGGGTGTCGCGACCGACGTACTGCGCCAGCGCCACGCCGGCCGGGCTCAGCACGCTGACGACCAGCGGCGTGTTGGCCGTCGGCCCACGCCGCACCGCTACCGCCGTTTCTCCATTGGCCAGCAGCACGTAGCTGCCGGGAGGATAGAAGCCGACCGCCGTGCTCATGGCCGAGCCCAGCCGCGCGGCGTCTCCGGTGGCGTCTGCCACCATCGACTTCGACGCCCGCAGCGCCGACAGACCGACCCGGGTCGCCCTGGCCGCCATCTTGGCTATGAACTGGTCGGCCAGCTGCAGCACCTGCAGACACTCCCCGTCGGCCTGCACGGCGGCGCCCTCGCCGGGCGCGTGGTGCCATCGCACCAATTCCAGCAATACCTCGTCGACCAGCCCGAAGCCGCGCAGGATCTCCACGCTGCGCGCCGGATGCTCACGGATGCGGCGCCGCTGGTCGTCGCTCAATTTCGACGTCTGGCGCGCCATCTGGTCCTGCTCCCTGGCCATCGCGATGTTCATCAGCAAGGCCGCCTGCACCAGCACCGAGCGCCGGGATGGGGCGAGCTGCAGCTTGCCGCCCGTCAGTTCGCACACCACGGCCGACAGCAGCGCATGTTTGGCGCAATAGGCCAGCGAGCGGTCGGGCAGCGCCTGGAACAGCGTGAACAGGCAGGCGTCGGCGTTGGCCACCACCAGTTCGGTCGCCCGCGCCTGGATGCCCTCGATCCGGTCCAGCAGGTTCTTTGCGTCCGGCCCCTGATACAACAGGCTCCTGAGCACCTCGTGCAGGTCCAGCCAGCCACCGACCACTGCGTGGCCGACCACGTAGTCGACCTCCAGTATTTCGCTGGGCAGGTAGGTCTTTGCGATCTGGTCGACCGACAGGCCCTGCAGAAGCATGCGGTAGACCAGCCGGTCGTAGCTGCGCGTCCAGGCCTTGTAGTCGGCTTCGGTGACACAGGCCTGGTGGGCGGCCAGAAAATCCTTGTGCGCCTCGGACACCAGCGGCTGCCCCTTCGGGATCAGCAGCTGCCCCTTGCGGTCCCAGACGTTCACCGGCAAGGGTTTTCCGGCTTCTATGCGCGACAGTGGGAGTTCAACGTAGTCCATCGTGGGTCAGGCCGCGGCGGGTGCTGCGTCGCCAGTGTGGCATTACAACCGATTCCACAGCGGCGGCCACAGCGCCGTGGTGCCGGCGGCCCGCCATGCCCGGCAAGCGCCTGGCGCTCAGTACGTGCCGGGCAGCAGGATGCGCTGGTCCACCGCGTCGATGTCGGTGTGGCCGCAAAACGCCATCGTCAGGTCGAGTTCCTTTTGAATGATCTCCAGCGCCCGCGTCACGCCGGCTTCGCCCATCGCGCCCAGGCCGTACAGGAACGCGCGGCCGATGTAGGTGCCCCGGGCGCCAAGCGCACGCGCCTTGAGCACGTCCTGGCCGCTGCGGATGCCGCCGTCCATGTGCACCTCGATCTGCCGGCCCACCGCCTCGACGATGCGCGGCAACGCACGGATCGACGACTGCGCACCGTCGAGCTGGCGCCCGCCGTGGTTGGACACGACCAGCGCGTCGGCGCCGCTGTCGACCGCGCGCCGCGCGTCGTCTTCGTGCTGGATGCCTTTCAGTATCAGCTTGCCGCCCCAGCGCTTCTTGATCCATTCCACGTCGCCCCAGTTCAGGTCGGCGTTGTACTGGCGCGCCGCCCATTCCGACATGCCGTCAATGTTGTCCACGCCTTTCGCGTGGCCGACGATGTTGCCGAAACTTCGCCGCCGCGTGCGCAGCATGCCCAGGGCCCAACGCGGCTTAGTGAGCATGTTGGCGATATTGGCCAGCGTCAGTTTGGGTGGCGCGCTCAGTCCGTTGCGGATGTCCTTGTGGCGCTGCCCGACGACCTGCGCGTCCAGCGTGATGACGAGCGCCGAGCAGTGCGCCGCCCGCGCGCGCTCGATCAGGCGCTCGATGAAGTCGCGGTCTTTCATGACGTAAAGCTGAAACCAGAACGGGTGGCCCGCGGTGGCCTGTGCCACGTCCTCGATCGAGCAGATGCTCATGGCCGAGAGCGTGAACGGTATGCCGAAACTCCTGGCCGCGCGCGCCGCCAGCATCTCGCCGTCGGCGTGTTGCATGCCGGTCAGGCCGGTGGGCGCCAGCGCCACCGGCATCGCCACCTGCTGGCCCACCATGTGGCTGCGCAGCGAGCGGTTTTCGATATTGACCGCGACGCGCTGGCGCAGCAGGATGGACTGGAAGTCGCACGCATTGGCCCGGTAGGTGCTCTCGGTCCACGAGCCCGCATCGAGGTAGTCGTAGAACATGCGCGGAACGCGTCTGCGGGCCAGCACCCGCAGGTCTTCGATGTTGGTGATGACCGGCATGAATCTACGGGTAAACCCTTGTATACTGACGAGTAGAAATTAATTACGATCTGGCATGTCAACGATCTTACAAGTAAAATCCGCTGCATGCAAGGCAACGCTGGCGTGTCACCTGCCGGCATGAACGAGAGGCGCAATTCCATGGTCAACATTCCCAACTCCCCGTACACCCATCCCGAGATGTTCCAGCCCGACGTGCTGGTCGAGGACGAAAAATGGTACGCGCTGGGCAAGATGGGCAAGGTGCGGCCGCTGCTGTTCGACGTCTCCAACGGCGGCTGGGTCAGCATCCTCAAGGCCCAGGGCCAGGGCACGATCCAGAAACACCGCCACGCCTCGCCGGTCACGGCCTGGACACTGGACGGCGCCTGGGGTTACCGCGAGCACGACTGGATCGCGCGCGCCGGCAGTTTCGCCTACGAACCGGCCGGCCACATCCACACGCTGTACATCGATCCGGCCGTCGGCCACATGACGGCGGTGTTCCATGTCAACGGGCCGCTGGTCTACCTCGACGAGAAGAACAACGTCGTCGACTACGACGACGTGTTCCTGCGCCTGGACCGGTATGCCAAACACTGCCGCGAAGTCGGCCTGGGCGACGAGTGGGTCCGTTCGCTGATCCGCTGATCCGCTGATCCGCTCAACCACCCCCGCCCGACGCGCCGCCGCCACTTCCCGACCGCCCCCTAGGACCACCACCATGTCTTCCAAGATGCACCTGATGCAGATGCTGATCCATACGGCCTGCACCCACACGCTGCTCGGCTGGGCCGACCCGCTGGACGAACAGCTCGACGGGCTGCAGGACTTCGCTTATTGGCAGAAGCTCGCCCGCACACTTGAGCGCGGCTGCTTCGACGGCGTGTTTTTTGCCGACAGCCCGGCCACCCACGCGGTCTACAAGGGCAGCGTGGTGCCGTCGGTACAGTACGGCGCCTCCTGGCCCAACCACGACCCGATGCCGCTGGTGGCAATCATGGCCGCCGCGACCAAGCACCTGGGCATCGGCGTCACGTTGTCGACCACCGGAACCACGCCCTACCTGGCGACGCGCCGCATCTCCACGCTCAACTACCTGAGCCGCGGCCGTGTCGGCTGGAACATCGTGTCGGGCTTCAGCAATGCGGAACACCTGGCCAACGGCATGGGGGTGCAGATGGCGCACGACGAGCGCTACGACCAGGCCGACGAGTTCATGGCGATCTGCTACCAGCTGTGGGACAGCGTGCCCGCCGACGCGATCCTGCGCAACGCGGCGACCGGCCAGTTCGCCGATCCCGACAAGATCCGGCAGGTGGATTACAAGGGCAAGTACCTGAGCTGCAAGGCGGTGGCGCCGGTGCTGCCGTCGAGTTACGGCCGGCCGCTGCTGTTCCAGGCCGGCTCGTCGGGCCGCGGCATGAAATTCGCCATGGACCACGCCGAGGTCATCTTCGCGATCCAGGGGCATGTGGCGGGGATGAAAAAGAGCATGGAGCAGCTGCGCGTGGCCGCCACCACCCACGGCAAGAGCCCCGACCCCAAGGTGCTGTTCGGCCTGCAGCCGATCGTGCGCAGCACAGAGGCCGAGGCGAAGCAGCGGGCCGAGGAACTCAAGCAGCGTATTCCGCTGGACGCGATCCTGGCGCGGCTGTCGGGCGTGTTCGGCGTCGACCTGAGCCAGTTCGACCCCGAGATGCCGCTGTCCGAGATGGACACCCAGGCCTCGCGCGGCCTGATGTCGGCCACGCTGAGCGCCGCCGACGGGCGCGCGGTCACGCTGCGCGAAGCCGCCGCCCAGTGGGCCTTGTCGGTCGCCATTCCGCAGCTCATCGGCACACCCGAGCAGGTGGCCGCCGAGATCGAGCGCATGTGGCGCGAGACCGGTTGTTACGGCTTCAACCTGAGCCCGACCACCAACCCCGACAGCGTGGACGATTTCGTCGACCATGTGGTGCCGATCCTGCAGCGCCGTGGCGTATACCGCAGCGCCTACGAAGGCGAGACCTTCCGCGACAACCTGATGGCCTGAGCCCCGCCCCGAGACGCACTGCCATGAACAACCCATCGCCCGCCGCTCCCTTGCCCGCGCTCATCGATCCGGTCGAACTGCGCCGCTGCCTCGGCTCCTTCGTGACCGGCGTCACCGTCATCACGGCGCTGGGCGAAGACGGCGCACCGGTCGGCATGACCGCCAATTCCTTCAACTCGGTGTCGCTCGACCCGCCGCTGATCGTCTGGAGCCTGCGCACCAATGCCCGGACTTTTCCCGTCTACAGCACGGCCAAGCGTTTTGTCGTCAACATCCTGTCGGAGGACCAGGTCGAGGTATCGAACCGGTTCGCCAAGTCGGGGCCGGACCGCTTTGCCGAAGTCGCCACCACCGCCGGCATCGACGGCGTGCCGCTGATCGACGGCTGCGCGGCCTACCTCGAATGCCGCACCGAAGCCACCTACCCGGGCGGCGACCACCTGCTGTTCCTGGGCCGGGTCGAACGCATCGTGGGCAGCGCGCGCAAGCCCCTCGCGTTCGGTGCCGGCAAGTACATGGTGGTGCATCCCTACGACAACGCGGCCAACACCGACGTCGGCTCGGGCAATGTGGCCACGCTCAACGCCGTGCACCTGGCGCGTCCCTGCCTCGAGGACCTCAGCCGCGAGACCGACAAGACCGTCGGACTGGGTGTGTGGGGCAACCTGGGCCCGACGCTGATCTGGTGGATCGAGGCGCGCAAGCCGCTCGATGTGCGCCTGCGCTGCGGCATGGTGCTGCCGCTGCTCGGCTCGTCCACCGGCAAGGTGTTTGCCGCGTTCTCGGCACCCCAACTCACGGCGCGTTACCTGGACGCCGAAATCGCCGCCGTGCAGCACATCCCCGACGCACCGTTCCGCACCCGCGAGGCGGTCGAGGCGCATCTGGAGCAGGTGCGTGCACAACGCCTGGCGTCGATCCACGACGCGATCATTGCCGACGTCAACGAGGTCGGCGTGAATGCCGTGAGCGCACCGGTGTTCGACGCCGCCGGTTCGATCGTGCTGGCGCTCACGATGATGGGCGATGCGACCAGCTTCGACGAACACGACCCGGCGGTCGAGCGCCTGCGCGACGCCGCGCGGCGCCTGTCGGCGCGCCTGGGCCACCGGGCATGACGCCGCCACCCCGGCGCAACGGCCAGTTGCGCGGCCACCCACTCTGGAAAGCGAGCACCGATTGAGCCAGGAAGCATGGAACCGCTGGGGCGCCGAGGACGAACGCGGCGCACTCAACTTCATCGGCCCCGACCAGGTGCGCCGCGCCAGCGCGCTGGTGCGCACCGGCGAGGTGCTGCGGCTGGCGCAACTGCTCTCGTCCAGGACGCCGGTGCCGTCGCACCGCTGCGGGCTGCAGCATTTCATGGGCCGTGACGGCGGCGACTACGCCGCCGGCGCCGGGCGCCCGGACGGTTTCCAGTTCGCCGAGGACTCGGTCGTGATGCCGCTGCATATCGGCACCCATGTCGACGCCTTGTGCCATGCCTGGTACGACGACAAGCTCTACAACGGTTATCTGGGCGACACCATCCGCAGCACCAGCGGCGCGGCGCGGCTCGGGGTAGAGAAGATGCCGCCGATCTTCACGCGTGGCGTGTTGCTCGACCTGGTGCGGCTCAAGGGCCGGGCACTGCAACCTGGCGAGTCGATCGGCGCGGCCGACCTCGAGGCCGCCGCGGCGGCCGCGGGCGTTTCGCCGGAGCGCGGCGACGCGGTGTTGTTGCGCACCGGCTGGCTCGAGGCACAAAAGGGCGTCAAGCACCCCTCCTTCGACATCGAGCCCGGCATCGACGCGGCAGCCGCGTTGTGGCTGGCCGAACGCGAGGTGGCGATCGTAGGCGCCGACAATTTCGCGGTCGAGGTGCTGCCCTTCCCGCCCGGCAAGGTATTCCCGGTGCACAAGCTGCTGATACGCGACTACGGTGTACCGTTGCTCGAAGGCCTGATGCTCGACCCGCTGGTGGCCAGCGGCCGCCATGAGTTCCTGTTCGTGGCCAGCGCATTGCCGATCGTGGGTGCCACCGGCAGCCCGCTGGCGCCGGTCGCCGTCCTGTGAGCTGACATGCAAAAGACTCGACCCCTCGAAGGCATCCGCGTGCTGGAGATCGCCTCCATGATCTTCGGCCCGGTGGCGGGCCAGTACCTGGGCGACATGGGCGCCGACGTGATCAAGCTCGAACCGCCCGAGGGTGACCTGACGCGCTCGATCGGCCCGCGCCACTCGCCGCGCATGGGCGCCTTCTTCATGACCAGCAACCGCAGCAAGCGCAGCATCGTGGTCGACCTCAAGCGAGCCGAGGGGCGCGTCATCCTGCAGCGCCTGGTGGCCAAGACCGACGTGTTGCTGCATTCGATGCGCACGCCGGCGGCGGCGCGCCTCGGGCTCGACTATGCAACACTCGCCGCGCAGAACCCGGGCCTGGTGTATTGCCACATGACGGGTTATGGCGACGACGGTCCCTACGGCGGGCGCCCGGCTTATGACGACATCATCCAGGCGGCCTCGGGCCTGGCCATGATGCAGAAGGTGGTGGGTGGCGAGCCGCGCTTCGTGCCGACCATCATCGCCGACAAGGTCAGCGGCGTACATGCCGCCTACGCGACCGTGCTGGCGCTGATGCACCGCATGCGCACCGGCGAAGGGCAGCAGGTCGAGGTGGCGATGTTCGAGACCATGGCCGCCTTCAACATGCTCGAGCACCAGTGGGGCCATGCCTTCGAACCGCCACTGGGGCCGATGGGTTACGCACCGGTGATCTCGGCCGCGCGCCGGCCGTACCGCACGCTGGACGGTTACCTGGCGCTGCTGCCCTATTCGAACGCCCACTGGAATCGCTTCTTCGAACTCGCCGGCCAGCCGCAGATCATGCAGGACCCGCGCTTTGCCACCTTCGCCGCGCGGCAGAAGCACTTCCGCGAGGTGTGGGACGAGATCGAGCGCCAGGTGGCCCGCAAGACCAACGCCGAATGGATGCGCCTGCTGGAGCCCGAGGATATTCCGTTCTCGCCGGTCAACGCCATGGAGGATCTGGAGCACGACCCGCACCTCAAGGCGATCGACTTCTGGCAACTGGCCGAACACCCGACCGAAGGCACGCTGCGCCTGCCGGCCAATCCGATCCGCATGAGCGTGTCGCCACCCGCCATCACGCGGTTGCCGCCGAACCTGGGCCAACACGGCGCCGAGATCCTGCGCGAATGCGAATACGACGACGCAGGCATCGCACAATTGCTGGCGCCTGGCGGCGTCTGCGCCGCCGAACTCTAGAGCCGGCTTCCCGGCTTCCCGACTTCCAACCCCGAGCGCACCATGATTCCCCGCACCCTCTTCAGCCCCGACCACGACGCCTTTCGCGACTCGGTGCGGCGCTTCATCGCCGAACACGTGGTGCCGCACCATGCGCAGTGGGAGAAGGACGGCCAGGTGCCGCGCACGCTCTGGCGCAAGGCCGGCGAGCTGGGCCTGTTGTGCTGCAACGTGCCCGAGGAATACGGCGGCATGGGGGGCGACTTCCTGCACAGCACGATCCTGATCGAGGAGATGGCGCGTGTCGGCGCCACCGGGCCGACCTTCTACCTGCACTCGGACATCGTCGCGCCCTACCTGGTCGATTTCGGCACCGACGCGCAAAAGCAGCGATGGCTGCCGAAGATGACCACCGGCGAGGTGGTGGCCGCGCTGGGCATGAGCGAGCCCTCCGGCGGCAGCGACGTGCAGGCCATGCGCACCCAGGCGCTGCGCGATGGCGACGACTATGTCATCAACGGGCAGAAGGTGTTCATCACCAACGGCCACAGCGCCGACCTGCTGGTGCTGGCCTGCAAGACCGATCCCAAGGCGCGCGGGAAGGGCGTGAGCCTGATCCTGGTCGAGACCGACCGGCCCGGCTTCACGCGCGGGCGCAAGCTCGAGAAGATCGGCTGCAAGGCGCAGGACACGTCCGAACTGTTCTTCACCGACATGCGGGTGCCGGTCGGCAACCTGCTCGGCCACGAAGGCGGCGGCTTCGCCATGCTGATGACGCAGCTCGCGCAGGAACGGCTGGTGCAGGCGATCCGCGGCGTGGCCAGCTCCGAGGCCGCGCTGCAGTGGACGATCGACTACGTGTCGCAGCGCAAGATGTTCGGCCAGACGCTGGGCGACTTCCAGAACACGCGTTTCAAGCTGGCCGAACTGCACGCCGAAGTGCTGGGCCAGCGCGTGTTCGTCGACCGCTGCATCGAACTGCACCTGCAGGGCAAGTTCGACTCCACCGACGCGGCGGCGGCCAAGCTGGTCACGACCGAGCTGCAGGGCCGGGTGATGGACCAGTGCCTGCAGTTCTTCGGTGGCTGGGGCTACATGTGGGAATACCCGATCGCGCGCGCATTTGCCGACGCGCGCATGTGCCGCGTGGGCGGTGGCGCGGCCGAGGTAATGCGCCAGATCATCGGCAACGCGCTGTTGCCCAAAGTGCGCAAGGCCGCATGAAGCCGCCCATTGCCGACCGGTGGACCTTGGGGAGCGTTTCCCTTGCATGACGACATCCGCGCCGCGGTGCAGAACCTGAAGCGCGAACGCATCGTCGCGGCCGCGGTGGACCTGTTCCACCTGCACGGCTTCAGCCACACCACGCTCGACCAGGTTGCCGAGCGCATGAACATGACCAAGCCGTTCATCTACGCCCACTTCGGCTCCAAGACCGATTTGCTGGCCGCGATCTGCGCCCAGGGGATCCGTGTTTCGCTGCACGCGATCGACCTCGCCCTGGCTTCTGGCGGTTCGGCGCGCGAACAGCTCACGGCATTCGCGAACGACTTCATGCTGGCCGTGCTGCAAAACCAGAAACACATCGCCATCTACACGCGCGAAGAGAAGAACCTCGCGCCGGCCGACCGGGAAACGATCCAGCAGATGCGGCGCGAGTTCGACCGCAAGCTCACCGGGCTGCTCGACCAGGGCGTCGCCAGCGGGGAGTTCGCGATTGCCGAGACAGCGCTGGCGGCGCTTGCCATCGGCGGTATCGCGAGCTGGGCCAGCGTCTGGTTCCGTCCGGGCGGACGGCTGCCGGCGCCGGAGATCGCACAACGCATGGCCGACCTGATGCTGGCCATGACCCGCGTCGACAAACCCGCCGGCCGCAGCAGCCGGCTTGCAGCACACAAGGAAACCACACCATGATCTCCCGACGCAACCTCATTTCTTCCGGCGCGGCCACGGCCGCCGCGCTGGCCTGGCCGGCAGCCCGGGCGCAGACCACCAACTGGCCCGAGGCGACCGTGAAGATCATCGTGCCGTTCACCGCGGGCGGCGCCTCGGACGTGCTGACGCGCGTGCTGGCCGAGAAGCTGCAGGCCCGGCTGGGACAGAACTTCGTGGTCGACAACCGCACCGGCGCCGGCGGCAACATCGGCATGGAGGCGGTCAAGGGCGCGCCGGCGGACGGCTACACGATCGCGTCGGCCACCATCGGCACCTTGTCGATCAACCAGTTCCTGTTCACCAAGATGGGTTACGACCCGGCGCGCGACTTCGAATACGTGTCGATGATCTGGCAGAACTGCAATGTGTTCGTCGTCGCGCCGCAACATCCGGCCAAGTCGGTGCAGGAATTCCTGGCCTGGGCGCGCAAGCAACCCAAGGGCGTGAGCTTCGGCTCGGCCGGCGTCGGCACCACGCCGCACCTGTCGGGCGAACTGTTCCGCGTGCGCGCCGGCATCCAGGCGATCCACGTGCCCTACCGCGGCGCCGCGCAGTCGATGCCGGCGCTGATGGCCGGCGACACCGACTTCGCCAACGACAACATCGCCAGCTACATGCCGCTGATCCGCGCCGGCAAGGTGCGCGCGCTGGCCGTCACCTCGTCCGACCGGTGGCCCACGCTGCCCGATGTGCCGACCATGGCGGAGGCCGGTGTGCGCGACTTCATCATCACCTCCTGGGGCGCGTTCGTGATGCCCAAGGGCACCCCGGTGGCGATCACCGCCAAGCTGTCGGCCGCGCTGCAGGCGATCGCCGCCGAACCGGCGACGCAGCAGCGCTTCCTCGAGGCCGGCGCGCGCGCGGTCGCATCCACGCCGCAGGAGACCGCGGCCTTCGCCGAGCGCGAACGCGTGAAATGGAAAGAAGTGGTGCAGATCTCCGGCGCCAAGTTGGACTGAGCGACATGCAGGCACCTTTTGCACGAACCCTGATCGACCTGGTGCGCGAGCAGGCAAGCCGCGCGCCGCAGGCGCCGGCGCTGGTCTGCGCCCAGGGGCACTTCAGTTATCAGGACCTGGCCGAACGCGCGGCGCGGGTGGCCGGCGCCTTGTACGCCGCTGGCGTGCGGCGCGGCGACCGCGTCGGGCTGCTGCTGGAAAACCGCGTCGAGTGGCTCGACATGTGCCTGGGCGCGAGTGCCATCGGCGCCGTCACGGTGCCGCTGAGCACCTGGTCGACGCGCAAGGAACTGGCCTTCCTGATGCAGGACGCAGGCCTGGCGCTGCTGGTGGCGGTGGCGCGTTTTGGCGACAGCGACTTCGAGGCCGACCTGCTGGCGCTGCTGGGCACACCCCACATGCCGCCGGCGCAGCGGATCTGGATCCTCGGCGGAAACGACCCGCGCCTGGCGCACTACGCCGAGCTGCTGCAGGTCGCCGCGCCGCTGCCGGAGCTGCCGCCCGGCGCCGGCCCCAGCGCCGCCGACGATGCGCTGGTGCTCTATACGTCCGGCTCCACCAGCGCGCCCAAGGCGGTGCCGCTGCGGCAGTTCGCCGTGATCGAGAACGGCTTCAATATCGGCGAACGCCAGGGCCTGGGACCGGACGACCGCGTGTTGCTGTCGTCGCCGCTGTTTTGGGCCTTCGGCAGCGCCAACGCGCTACCCGCGACCTTCGGGCACGGAGCCACGCTGGTGCTGATGGAGAAATTCGACGCCGCACTGGCGCTGCAGACGATCGAACGCGAGCGCTGCAGCGCCATCTACACGCTGCCGGCCATGACCGCCGCGCTGGCGCGCCATCCCGACTACGTCGCGCAACGGCTGCACAGCCTGCGCACCGGTGTCACGATCGGCACGGCGGAGGAATTCCTGTTCGCCGTGGAGAAGTTGGGCGCCAGCGAGTTGTGCAACATCTACGGCGCCACCGAGACCTGCGGCAACTGCTGCGTCACCTGGCACCACTGGCCGCTGCAGCGCCGCGCGTCGTGCCAGGGCCCGCCCCTGCCCGGCCAGCAACTGCGTTTCGTGCACGAGGACAGCCGCGCGCCGGTGCCGCCCGGAACACCCGGACTGGCCGAGGTGCGCGGCTACACCACCCTGGGTTACAGCGGCGCCAGCGCCCAGCAAAATGCCAAGACCTTTTGTGCCGACGGTTTCTACCGCACCGGCGACATGGGGCTGCTCAACGCCGACGGCGACTTCGTGTTCGTAGGACGCGTGAGCGAAATGATCAAGCGCGCCGGCATCAACGTGTCGCCGGCCGAGGTCGAAGAGGTGTTGCGCCGCCACCCATCGGTGCTCGACGCCGCGGTGGTCGGCGTGCCGGATGCCGCGCGTGGCGAGCGCATCGTTGCATTTGTGGTGCCGCGCGCGCCGGCCAGCTTCGACCTCGATGCGCTGATGCGCCATTGCGCGGCCGAAGCGTCCAAGTACAAGCTGCCCGACCATATCGAAGTCTGCTCCGGCCTGCCGCTGACGGTGACCGGCAAGCTGCAGCGCAACGAGCTCAAGAAGATGGCGGCGCAATATGCCCTGGCGCCGGCCGCCGGCCGCGCCCCGGCCTGACGGACCATGCCGATGCGCCACACCGTGCACCACACCGGACCTGCCCGCCGCAGTGTCGGCGCATGCTGATGCCGGCCACCACCGCCATCCGGCGGAGGGTTGCCGTGGTCGGTGCCGGCGCGGCCGGATTGTGCGCGGCCAAATACCTGCTCGCGCGTGGCGTCGAGGTGGTGCTGTTCGAACTGGGCTCGAGCGTCGGCGGGTTGTGGGTCTACGACAACGACAACGGGCTCGGCCCGGCCTACCGGTCGCTGCACCTCAACTCGGAGGCGCGCGTCACCGCCTACCGGGACTTCCCGTTTCCGCCCGAAGGACCGCTGTACCCGGACCACTTCGAGGTGCGCCACTACCTGCAGGCCTACGCCGAGCGTTTCGACATCCTGCGCCATATCCGCTTTCGCGCGCGGGTGCAGGACGTCGCCGCGCATGCCGGGCGCTGGCGGGTGCAACTCGAGGGCGGGGGCAGCGAAGATTTCGACGCGGCGGTGGTTGCCAGCGGACACCAGGGCGTGCCCACCCACCCGGCCTGGAAGGACGACTTCACCGGCCAGTACCTGCATTCCCACAGCTACCGGGTACCGGAGCCGTTTCGCGACCAGCGCGTGCTGGTGGTCGGCATGGGCAACAGCGCGGTCGACATCGCCTCGGACATCTGCGTCGTGACCCGCTCGACCACCATCTCGGCGCGCTCTCCGGTGCTGGTGATGCCGCGCATGTTGTTCGGCGTGCCGACCTCGCGCGTGCTGGGCAAACTCGAGAAGGCATGGATGCCGTGGCCGCTGAAGCGCACGATGCGCGAAATACTCACCGGCATCGTGCACGGACGCATGGAACAGTGGGGTTTCGTGACGCCCAAGACCCGCACCCACCCCACCAGCCACCCGAGCCTGATGTCGCATTTCGTCTGGAACCGCATCACGGCAAAACCCGGCATCACGTCGGTCAAGGGCCGGGAGGTGCATTTCAGCGACGGCACCAGCGCGAGCTTCGACACCGTGATCGCCGGCACCGGCTACGCGGTGGACCTGCCGTTCCTGGCGCCGGCGCTGCGACCGCTCGACGGCCACCGCCTCGAGTTGTTCCTGCGCGTGGTGCATCCGGCCCAGCGCGGCCTGTATTTCGCCGGCATGTTCAACGTCGCCGGCGGCGGCAACATCCGCATGATGGACGACCAGGCCGAGTGGATCACCAGGCTGGTGTGCGGCGACGAGGGTTTGCCCGAGCCGGCGCAGATGCGCCGCGTGATGGAACAGGAGCAGGCCTTCCTGCGCCGCCACTATCCCGGCAGCCCGCGTTATGCGCTCGAACTCGACCCGGGTTTCTACCGCAAGCAACTGGCGCACCAACGCAGGCGCGCCCGGCTGCGGCCCACCGCATGACCAGGGCACGACCCGCAAGGAGACCACGGTGACATTACGTGACAAGGCCTGTGTGACCGGCATCGGCGAGACCGCCTACCTGCGCGGCTCGACCAAAAGCGCGTTCGAATTGCAGATCGAATCCTCGCTCAAGGCGATCGCCGACGCGGGCCTCAGCCCCAGGGACATCGACGGCGTGATCCCGATCGGCATCGTGAGCGGAACGGCGGACGACTTCATCGAGAACTTCGGCCTGCCGGACCTGCGTTTCTCGGCCGTGGTGCCGCACGGCGGCGCCAGCCCGGCAATGGCGCTGCAGTGCGCGGCGGCCGCGGTCGCCTCGGGCGCCTGCAACCATGTGCTGATCACCTTCGGGCGCAATGTCAGCGCCGCCTCCAACAAGGCCGGGGCGCGTATCCACGGCATGCCGCAATTCCACTACGTGACCGAATTCGAACACCCGATGGGTGCCAGTGCGCCGGCGCAGCTGTACGCGCCGATGGCCCGGCGCCACATGGAGCTGTACGGAACCACGGTGGCGCAGTTCGGCGAGGTGGCCGTGGCCTGCCGCGCGCACGCTTTGCTCAACGACAACGCCCTGATGAAGAAGCCGATCACACTCGAGGACCATCGCAATTCGCGCATGATCTCCGACCCGTTCCGCCTGCTCGATTGCAGCCTGGAAAGTGATGGCGGGGCGGCGGTCGTCATCAGTGCGGCCGAGCGCGCGGGGGACCTGCGCCAGCGCCGGGTCTACATCTGCGGCGTGGCCGAAGGCCATCCCGACTCGCCCGGCTCGATCACCCAGCGCGCGGACATGACCAGCCTGGGCATCGCCAAGGCGGCGCCGCGCGCATTCCGGATGGCCGGCGTGACGCCGGCCGACATCGACGTGGCCGAGATCTACGACTGCTTCACCTACGCCGTGATCCGGCAACTGGAGGACATGGGTTTTTGCGCCAAGGGCGAAGGCGGACCCTTCGTCGAGGGTGGCCGCCTGCGCCTGGGCGGCGCGTTGCCGACCAACACCCATGGTGGATTGCTGTCGCAGGCGCATGTGTGGGGACTCAACCATATCGTCGAACTGGTGCGCCAGCTGCGCGGCGACGCCGGGCGCGCGCAGGTCGCCAACGCCGAGGTCGGCCTCGTGACCGGTTACGGCGACATGGGCGACGGCGCGCTGGCCATCATGCGCAGGGGATGAACAACATGACCACGACCACCGTCGCCAGGCCGCCGCAGATTCCCACCGCCTTGTCGGGCCCCTACTGGGAGGCGGCGGCGCAGGGCCGGCTGGTGCTGCAATGCTGCTCGGCCTGCGGCAAGCTGCGCCACTACCCGCGCCTGATCTGCGACCGGTGTCATTCCGACGCCGTCCACTGGGTGCCGGCCAGCGGTCGCGGCAGCGTCCACAGCTGGACCGTGTGCCACCATGCGTTCCACCCCTCGTTTGCAGGCGAACTGCCGTACGCGCTGGTCACCATCGACCTCGAAGAAGGCGTGCGCGCGCTGGGGCGCTGGCGCGGCGACGCCCTGCTTGCCATCGGACTGCCGGTGGCGGGCCGCTTCGAGGCGCGGGAAGGCGGCGTCGACCTGGTCTTCGAGCCGCTTCCCGGTTAGTGCTGCGCGCGGGCCGGCGCGGCACCGCGTCCTGCCAGCAACAACAGCCCGGTCCGCGCGCGCTGCCGTCGCGCAGCGCCGGGGTTGGCACCGGGCCCAAGGGCACGGGTCGGTTGTTATACTCGTGAGTATGAAAAAATCTTCAACTCGCGCTCCGGGGGCCGAAACATCAGCGCGCAAACCGCGCCAGGCCGCCGCCGGCAAGGCGTTGGCGCGCGGCGCATTGGCGCCCGGCACGGCGCCGGGCCCGCACGAGATCGAGGACATCCGCGACGCGGTGTCGCGGCTCAAGCGCGAGCGCATCATCGCCACGGCAGTGGACCTGTTCCACCACCACGGCCTGGGCAACACCACGCTGGAAGCGGTCGCCGACAAGATGAACGTGACCAAGCCGTTCATCTACTCGCATTTCAAGTCGAAGAACGAACTGCTGGCCGAGATCTGCTCGCGCGGCATCCGGGCCTCGCTCGACGCCCTCGACCGCGTCGTCGCGTCCGGTGGCAGCGCGACCGAAAAAATCCAGGCGCTGTCGCGCGAATTCATGCTCGCCGTGCTGGCGAACCAGGGCCATATCGCGATCTACACACGCGAGCAGAAACACCTGTCCAGGAAGGACAGCGACGCCATCGACGACATGCGGCGCGAATTCGACCGCAAGTTCTGCGCCCTGCTGCGTGAAGGCGTGGCGTCGGGCGAGTTCGTGGTCGACGACGTGCAGATCGCATCGCTCGCCATCGGCGGCATCGTCAGCTGGTCCTACGTGTGGTACCGGCCCGGCGGGCGCCTGACGCCCGCAGAGACGGCCGACCGGATCTCGGACCTGGTGCTGGCGATGGTCCAGGCCAAGCCGGCCCGGCGCAAGCGCGCCCGCGCCGTGGCCGAGACCGCCTGACGGCGGCGGCCGCGATCAGCCGAGCGCGTGGGCGGCGCAGCGGTGCAGCAGTTGCGCGTCGTGCTGGCCCAGCGCTGGCGCCTGGCAGGTGATCGCACCGCCCTCGCCGTCGAACAAGAGCGGCTGGCGCACAAATTTCTGTGTGCCATGCGGGCCGTCGACCTCGACCACCATGCGGCGCGCCACCATCTGCGGATCGGCCAGCACTTCATCCAGCCGGCGCACTGGCCCGAACGCGATGCCCTCGTCCTGCAGCCGCTGGTACAGGGCCGCGTAGTTCCAACGCCCGACCGCTGCGCGCAAGTGCGGCGTGATCTCCCCGGCGCGATCGCTGCGCTCGCGCTCCGGCAGCGCGGCAAAAGACTCGAGTTCCAGCAACCGGCACAGCGTGGCCCACATGCGGTCTTCGCCGGCGATGCTGAGCGTGATCTGGCGGCCGTCGGCGGTTGCGAACAAGCCGTAACCGGGGTCCTGCGGCGGCAGCATCCGGGTCGGCAGCTGGTTCAAGGGCGGAACCAGAAACGGCGTCATCCAGCTGGCCAGCGAATCCAGCATCGATACGTCGATGGTGCTGCCCTGGCCGTTGCGGGTGCGCGCGAACAGCGCGGTGACGATACCCATGGCCGCGAACATCGCCGACGAGATGTCCGCCAATGGCAACATCGGCAACGCCAGGGCGGCCTCCTGTCCGAGCGGCACATCGATCATTCCGGCGGCCGCCTGGATGCTCAGGTCGTGTCCGGCCAGGCTGGCGCCCGCGCCACCCGCGCCACCCGCGCCGCCCGGACCGATTTGCCCGAAGGACGAAATCGACACGAACACCAGCGACGGCCTGCGCGCACGCAAGGCCGCGGCGCCAATCTTCAGCCGGTCCATCACACCCGCGCGGAAACCTTCGACCACCACATCGGCGGTGTCGACCAGCCCCAGGAACTGCTCCAGCCCGGACGCGCTCTTGAGGTCCAGCGCGACCGAGCGCTTGTTGCGGTTGAACGCGGCGAACAGCCCGGCAAAGCGGCGCGACGGGTCGCCGCCGTCCGGCCGCTCGACCAGGATCACATCGGCGCCCAGGTCGGCCAGCAGCATCGTGGCGTACGGCCCGGGGTACTGCTCGGCCAGGCTGAGGACCCGCACGCCGGCGAGTGGTAGAGAAGCCATCGGGTGCCTCCTGTCGCTTTAGGATTATTTACTACTGATAAGTATATCATTACTACCAATCTATATAGAAATAAAACCGGCTCAAACAAAAACCGTACACACGGTACCAGCGCCATGCTACAATTTTCGAAATCGCGGATGCAAATTCGAGATTTCGAAAAACAGCACATCGGCATCCGCAACGCTCCCGGCCCGGGAAACGTGCACATGAAAGGTGAACCATGGGAAAACAGACTCAGGTCGGGGTGATCGGAAGCGCGGTGTTCGCGCCCCGTTACCCTGACCGCACTTCGCTGGAAGAGGCGCTGCATGCCGCGACCCGGAGCGCCCTGCGCGACGCGGGCCTCGCTATCGAGGAGATCGACGGCATCGTGGTGGCCAGCTGCGACCAGCTCGACGGCCGTGCAATTGCCATCATGGCCGCATCCGGTTCGGTCGGCGGCGTGGGCCGCGACATCCTCTCGACCCCTTCCAGTTCAGAGCATGCGTTCGTGCTGGCCGCGTTGCGTGTGCGCTCAGGCATCTACCAGACGCAGCTGGTGGTGTCGTGGAGCCCGCTGGAAACCAATGCGATCGGCGAGACCCAGCGTCTTGCCAACGACCCGTACTATCACCGCGCCTTGCCGCAGGACGACCTGTCCACGCACGCGCTGCAGGCCAATGCCCTGGAGGCCAAGGTGCCAGGCCTGCGCGATGCGGCGATCGCCACCACCGAGACGAACCGGCGCCACGGCGCCACGGCCTACCCGCAGTACGCCCCGGCGCCGCGCGAACCGGTGATGATCGCCGGCGGCAAGATGCTGCGCTGGCCGATCACCGAAGGCATGGTTTCGCCACCGGCGTTTGCGGCCGTGGCGCTGGTGCTCGCCAGCGGCGAATGGATCGCCGAACGCAAGAGCTGCAAGACCGCCTGGGTGCATGGCATGGGATGGGCCACCGAGACCGGTTTTCTGGGCGACCGCGACCTCTCCACCCTGCCTTCGCTGCGCGCGGCGGCCGCACAGGCCTACAAGGAGGCCGGCACCGATCCGGCGGCACCGTCGTTCGACCTGGCCGAGGTGGCCGACGCCACGCCCTACCAGGAACTGGTGGCGCTCGAAGGCCTGGGCCTGTGTGACCGCGGGCAGTGGGTCGAAGCCGTGCGCCGGGGCGACTTCACGCACGGTGGCAAGACGCCCGTCAATCTCTCGGGTGGCGCCCTGTCGTTCAACCCGGTGTTCTGCACCGGGCTGATGCGTATTTCCGAGGCCGCCAACCAGACCCGTGGCCAGGCCGGGTCGCACCAGCAACCGCAGGTACGCAGCGCCGTGGCGCACGGCGCCAGCGGTTTCGCCATGCAATACAACACGGTGGTCGTATTCGGCCACGAACCGAGGAAGAGCGCATCATGAAGGTACCCCGCGTTGGCATCATCGGCATCGGCCAATCCGACTTCAAGGCGCGTCGACGCGACGCCAACTATCCTGAACTGGTACGCGAGGCGGTCATCCTCGCGATGGGGGACGCCAAGCTCGAACTCGACGCGATCGAGGCGGTGGTGTATTCCCTCGCCCCCGATGCGTTGTTGGGCATAGGCAATGCCGAACGCCTGGGCGTGGACGCCGTGGGAGCGCGCAACAAACCATTCATGCGCATCAATACTGGCGGGGCGACCGGCATTTCCGCGGTGGCGGCGGCGCATTCGCACATCCTGGCCGGTGCTTGCGACCTGGTGCTGGTGGCGGGAGCCGACAAGGTGGGCGAGTGCGGCGACTCGCAGACCATACTCAACAAGATCTGGGACCCGACCTACGAACGCGCACTGCCGCTGGGCACCATCACGATGCTGGCGATGTCGGCCATCCGCTACATGCACAAATACGGCATGACGCAGGAAGACATGGCGCATATCGTGGTGAAGAACCGCCACCATGCATCGCTCAATCCCCACGCCCACCTGCGCACTCCCACGACCATCGACGAGGTGATGAACTCGCGCATGATTTCCTGGCCGATCAAGCTTTTCGACGCCTGCCCGCAATCGAGCGGCGGCTGCGCCATGGTGCTGGCGTCCGAGGAGTACATCCGCAAGCACGGGCTCGATGCGGTGTGGATCACCGGTGTGGCGCACAACTCCGAGAGTTATTACATCGGCGACCGCATGGGCATCGGCAACAGCGTCGACCATGCCGACGCCCATGCCCTGGGCACAGCCTGTTCGCGCGCCTACAAGATGGCCGGCATCACCGACCCGGCCCGGCAGATCGACGTGGCCGAACTGTATGCGCCCTTCAGCAACACCGAGTTCCACTCGATCGAAGCCGCCGGGCTGGCGCCGATCGGGCAGGCGCCGCGCATGTTGCGCGAGGAAGGTTATTTCAAGCTCGGCGGCCCGACTCCGGTCAATGCCTCGGGCGGCATCCTGTGCTCGAACGCCATCGCAGTATCGGCCATGGTGCGCGTGGCCGAGGCCGCATTGCAGGTCTGGGGCCGCGCGGGCGGCCACCAGGTCAAGGGCGCCAAACGCGCCATCGCCAGCGGCAACGGCGGCGACCACCAGTTCTTCGGCGCGATGGTCGTCGAAGCGTGAGCACACAGCAATCAAAAAGGAAATCGACATGGAACTCCTGACACGCACCGAAAAATGGAACATCACCTACCAGCATGCGCTGGGCGAGACCGCAAGCTGGTTCTTTGCGCAGGTGCGCGACAACCAGCAGATCTACGGACGGCGCGACCCGAAGTCGGGCCGGGTGCTGGTGCCGCCGCGCGCCTTCTCCGACGAGACGCTGGAGCCGACCAAGGAATGGGTGGCGGTCGGCCCCGAGGGCACGATCGAGTGTTTCACGATCGTCTACGAGGCCTTCGACAACCTGCCCGATCCGCCGTATGCCTTCGGTTATGTGCTGCTCAAGGGCGCCGACACCGCCATCGGCGGTTATTTCAAGGGCCTGGACCTCGGCAACGGCGCCGAGGCGGCCGCCAAGCTGGCCATCGGCACGCCGGTGATTACGCGTTTTGCCAAAGAGCGCACCGGCGACGTGCTCGATTTCTGGTTCGAACTGGCCGCCAAGTGACACCGACGGCATCGGCGGCGGACCCGATTCCGCCCGCCACCAGCGACACGACGTTGCGCCGGCGCCAGGTCCTGCACGTCGCGAACGCAGCAGTCATTGGCATGGCACTGGGCAGCGGCCCGGCGACGGCGCAGTCGACCGACAGCCCGATCCGGATCGCGGTCGGTTTTCCACCGGGTGGATCGGGCGACCTGTTCGCACGTATCCTGGCCGACGCGCTGCGCGAGGAACTGGCGCGGCCGGTGTTGGTGGAGAACAAGCCCGGCGCGGGCGGGCTGACGGTGGCGACCGGTTTCCTGCGCGCGCCCAAGGACGGCAGCCAGCTCATGCTGGCCACCGGCTCGACCGCGGTGTCGGCGCCGATCTCGCGCGCCAAACCGCCCTACAACCCGGTCGACGACTTCCAGTGGATCGCCCACCTGTCGCTGGCGCCGTTCGTCATCGCCGTCCATCCGGCCCTGCCCGTGACCGACCTCAAGGGCCTGGTGGCCTACGCCCGGGCCCGCCCGGGCAAGTTGTCGTACGGGCACGCCGGCCTGGGCACCACGGTGCACCTGGCGGCCGAACTGTTCAAGGACCTGGCCGGCATCGACGTGGTCGACATCGCCTACGCCGGCAGCGCGGGCGCGATCACCGACACCATCGGCGGCACCGTGCATTTCGTCGTCGAAACCACCGGTGCACTGGCGCAGCACCACAAGGCCGGCAAGCTGCGCATCATCGCCACCATGGCCGAGGCGCGCGAAAAGATCGCGCCCGACGTGCCGACCGCCCGCGAGGCGGGTTACGACCTGGTGGCCGGCACCTCCAACCTGCTCGCCGCCCCGCTCGGAACACCACGCGAGCTGGTGGAGCCGATCGCGCGGGCGGTGGCGCGCGTGATGGACCGCCCCGCGGTTCAGGAGCGGCTGGCCCAGCTCGGCATCCAGCCGATCACCAAGTCCAGCCCGGCGCAGGCGCAGGCCTATGTGGCAGCCGAGGTGGCGCGCTGGAGCGTGGTGGTCAAGAAACTCGGGATCGCGCTCTGATGCCCTGCTCTTGCCCGGCACCGCTGCGCGGCCCAAGGGGCGCTGGCGCCGGAGCCTGACCCGGCCGTTGCCTGAGCCACCATCTGCAAGGACCCCGCCATGCGTACTCCGATCTGCGTCGAACTGGGCTGCGAGTTGCCGATATTCGCGTTCTCGCATTGCCGCGACGTGGTGGTCGAAGTCACCAGGGCGGGCGGATTCGGCGTGCTCGGCGCCGCGACCTTTTCGCCGGAGCAGCTCGAGGCCGAACTGCGCTGGATCGACCAGCACGTGGCGGGCCGTCCCTACGGCGTGGACGTGATCATCCCCACCAGTTACGACCAGGAGGCCGAGCGCAGCACCGAAGACCTGGAAAAGCTGATACCCGCGCAGCACCGCGCCTTCATGGACAAGATCCTCGACGACGCCGGTGTGCCGCAGCTGCCGCCCGACGAGCGCGCACGCGTGCTGCGCGAGATCGTGGACGGGCGCGGCAACATGACGCCCGACGGCGCGCGCCGCCTGCTGCGCGTGGCGCTGGAGCATCCGCAGGTGAAGCTGGTGGTCAGCGCGCTGGGTTCACCGCCGCCCGACGTGGTGGCCGAACTGCGATCGCGCAAGGTGATGGTCGGTGCGATGTGCGGCAAGGGGGAACATGCCGCGCGCCACCGGGCCGCGGGCGTCGAGGTGATCGTGGCGCAGGGCACGGAGGCCGGCGGCCACACCGGCGACATCGCCACCATGGTGCTGGTGCCGCAGGTGGTCGAAGCCTGTGGCGACGAGGTCGCGGTGCTGGCCGCGGGCGGCATCGCCCGGGGCAGCCAGATCGTCGCGGCGCTCGCGCTCGGCGCGCAGGGCGTGTGGTGCGGCACCCTGTGGCTCGGCACGCGCGAAAGCGAGCTCGACGCTTTCGAAAAAGAGGTGCTGTTCGCGACCCGGGCCCAGGACGCGGTGCGGCGCAAGGCGCGTACCGGCAAGACCGTGCGCATGATCAAGAGCCGCCTGTCGGAGGCCTGGGAACAACCGGGCGCACCGCCCTACCTGCCCACGCCGCTGCAGGGCATCCTGTACAACGAGTCGCATGCGCGCGTGGTGCGCGCCAAGCGCCGCGACCTGTACTCCTTCCCGGCCGGGCAGGTGGTGGGCATGATCAACGAGGAGAGCAGCGTGCGCGAGGTGATGCTGCGCCTGCAGCACGAATACCTCGACAGCATGGAGCGCCTGCGCCAGCTCGCGCCCTCCGACACCTGAGGCGACAAGGAAAAGACATGTCCGACGAAGTCCTGGTAGAACACATCGACGGCATGGTGATCGTCACGATCAACCGGCCGCAGCAGAAAAACGCGGTCAACCGCGCCGTCTCCTACGGCGTGTGCGAAGCGCTCGACGAGATGGACCACCGCAGCGACCTGCGCATCGGCATCCTGACCGGCGCCGGAGGCAATTTTTGCGCCGGCATGGACCTCAAAGCGTTCCTGCGCGGCGAGGTCACACGCGTCAAGGGGCGCGGCATCCTGGGCATCGCCATGACGCCGCCGCGCAAGCCCCTGATCGCGGCCGTGGAAGGTTACGCGCTGGCCGGCGGCTTCGAGTCGGTGCTGGCCTGCGACCTGGTGGTGGCGGCGCGCGACGCCAAGTTCGGGCTGCCCGAGGTCAAGCGCGGACTGGCCGCCGCCGCCGGCGGGCTGATGCGGCTGCCGCGGCTGATACCGCAGCGCATCGCGATGGAGGCGGCGCTCACGGGCGACCTGTTGTCGGCCGAGCGCCTGTACCAGTACGGACTGATCAACATGCTGGTCGAACCCGGGCAGGCGCTGGAAGAAGCCAGGAGCCTGGCGCGCCGCATCCTGGCCAATGCGCCGCTGGCGGTGGCCGCCAGCAAGCAGGTGATCATCGAACAACGCGACTGGCCACTGGCCGAGATGTTCGCGCGCCAGGAGGCGATCACCGGCCACCTGCTCAAGACGGCTGACGCGCGCGAGGGCGCGAGCGCCTTCGCAGAGCGCCGCACCCCGGTATGGAAAGGCGAGTGACACCATGCAACATCCCACTATGCTCATGCTCCCGGCCGCCGCCCTGTTGTTGGCATCCTGCAGCAGCCCGCCGGCCCCGATGACCATGGCGCAGCCCCAGGGTTGCGCGCAGGCGGCAGCCAGCGTCGCGGCCAACAACCCGGTGGCAGGCACCACGCTGCGCATCACCAAGGCGCAGGTCGAACCGGCAACGACCGACACCAAGGCGCATTGCCTGGTGGAGGGTGCGATGAACGAACGCATCAGCGCCGTCGACGGCAGGCCCTACGCGATCAAGTTCCGCATGCGTCTGCCGCTGCCGGAAAACTGGAACGGCAAGTTCTTCATGCAGAGCGTGGGCGGCTTCGTCGGCATCGTCGACACCGGGTTCGGCCTGTATTACGGCATGACCTCGACCGCCTTCTCGCGCGACTACGCGGTCATCGTGCAGGACGCCGGGCACGACAACGCCGTCAACTCGGACCCGAACGCCGGCGGCCCCTCGGCCTTCGCGCGCGACCCGCAGGCGCGCATCGACTTCGGCCACAACTCCTACCATGTGGTCGCACAGGCCGGCAAGGCGATCCTGCAGGCTTATTACGCCAAGGCGCCGGCACATTCCTACTTCCTGTCCTGCTCCGACGGTGGGCGCCAGGCGGTGGGCATCGCGCAGCGTTATCCGCAGGATTTCGACGGCATCGTCGCCGGGGCGCCGGCCCTGAGCATCCCCTACATGAGCGCCTATGTGCCGTTGATCCTGCAGACCCTGGCGCCGCTGGCAATCCAGGCCGGCCACCTGGACGCCAATGGCCGGCCGCTGTTCGGCAAGGTCTACACCGACGCCGATTTCCAGCTGGTGGCCAACGCCGTGATGCAGGCCTGCGACGGCCTGGACGGCCTCGAGGACGGCATCGCCAACAACATCGACGCCTGCACCGATGCGGTGGTCGTGCCGAAGCTCAACGCGCTGACCTGTCAGGGCGCCAAGACCGCCAGTTGCCTCACCGGCGCGCAGATCGGCGCCTTGCGCACCGTCATGGCCGGCCCCAGGACCTCCACCGGGGTGCAGCTCTACCCCGGCCAGCCCTGGGACCCGGGCATCGGCGGCATGAACGGCAACGAGTTCAACCAGGGCTTTCGCCGCACCTGGTTCGGCAGTTATGACGCCAAGACCAACGACTCGGTCAAGCTGACCATCAGCGCGCCACAGGCGGTGATGGCCTGGAAGACGCCGCCGACACCGATGACGATTCCGCAGGCGATCGACTTCTTCCTGAAGTACAACATCGACGACACCGAAGCCAGCATCACACGCACCACCGACGTGTACCGGCAGTCGGTGGTCGACTGGGGCCTGATGAATTCGCCCGACCTGTCCGGCTTCCGTCAGCGCGGCGGCAAGTTGATCGCCTGGATCGGCAACGCCGACGGCGCCGTCGGGCCGAACGAAACCAAGGCCTGGTACCGCAAGGTCGATGCACGCGAAGGCGGGCGGGCGTCCGAATTCCTCAAGCTGTTCGTGGTGCCCGGCATGGCGCACTGCAGCGGCGGCATGGCGACCGACCGCTTCGACATGCTCAGCGCGCTGGAGGGCTGGGTCGAGCGCGGACGGCTCGACAGCGTGGTGGCCGAGGCCACCAAGCCGGGCTACTTCGGCGTGGCGAGCCGCACCCGCCCGTTGTGCCCGTACCCGCAGTACGCGCGTTACAACGGCACCGGCGACATCAATGTGGCGAGCAACTTCAGCTGCCGCTGACGCGCCGCGCCCGACCCGCCACCAGGCTTTTTGGCAAACACCACTTTCCGGAGCACGCTGTATGTCCACCATGGACCCCGACCTCGAAGCCATGCTCGAACTCGCCCGCAAGGCCGGCGCGAAACCGTTCGAAGCCCTGACACCGGAACAGGCCCGCGCAGCGTATGCCGCTGGCTGGGACGTGCTGCAACCGACCGCCGAGGAAGTGGCCTCGGTGCGCGACACCACGGTCGCCGGCCCGCTCGGCGCGCTGGCGCTGCGCATCTACCGCGGCATCGGCACCGACGTCGGCGACTTGCTGCCCTGCATGGTGTTCCTGCATGGCGGTGGCTGGGTGATCGGCAACCTCGAGAGCCACGACCGCCTGTGCCGCCGGCTGGCCAACCGGGGCCGCATCTGCGTGGTCGCGGTCGACTACCGGCTGGCGCCCGAGCACCGGTTCCCGGCCGCCCTGGACGATTGCGCCGCGGCGCTGCAGTGGGTGCACGACAACCAGAAAGCGCTCGGCATCGCCCCCGGGCGCATCGGCATCGGCGGCGACAGCGCCGGCGGCAACCTGGCGGCCGTGCTGGCGCTGATGGCCCGCGACGGCAGCGCCCCGCCGCTGATGTTCCAGGCGCTGCTTTATCCAGTGCTCGACCTGACGGCCGACAGCGGCTCCTACCGCTCGGTCACCTCGGGTGTGCCCCTGACCGCCGCCACCATGCATTATTTCATCGACCACTACGTCCCCGACGCGCGCGCGCGGCTCGACTGGCGCGCCTCGCCGCTGCGCGCTGCCAGCCTGGCCGGCACAGCACCGGCGCTGGTGATGACCGTGTCGCACGACCCGCTGTGCGACGAGGGCCGCGCCTACGCCCGGCGGCTGGAGGAAGAAGGCGTGCGCGTCACCGCGCTGCACCTGAGCGACCACATGCACGGCATGCTGATGCACGGCAAGCTGATCCGCGCCAGCAACCTGATGTCCGATTTCGTCTGCGCCGCCATCGGTGATGCACTGCACCGCGGCGCACCAACAAACCCCACCCATTGAAGGAGACCCCCATGGACCACAGCGACCATCCCGCAGCACGCCAATGTGACGCCGTCGTCATCGGCGCCGGGTTCGCCGGCCTGTACATGCTCTACCGGCTGCGTGAGCTCGGCCTCACGGCCCGGGTGTTCGAGGCCGGCGACGGCGTCGGCGGCACCTGGTACTGGAACCGTTACCCGGGCGCGCGCTGCGACGTCGAGAGCATGCAGTATTCCTACTCGTTCTCGGAGGAACTGCAGCAGGAATGGCAGTGGAGCGAGCGTTATCCGCGCCAGGACGAAATCCTCAACTACATCAACCACGTCGCCGACCGCTTCGGGCTGCGCCCCGACATCCAGTTGCAGACGCGCGTGACCAGCGCGGTGTACGACGAGGCGACCCGGCGCTGGACCGTGGGCACCGACCAGGGCGACCAGGTCAGCGCGCGATTCGTGATTTCGGCCGGCGGCTGCCTGTCCGCGGCCAGGGTGCCGGACACCCCCGGGCTGTCGGCTTTCAAGGGCAAGTGGTACCACACCGGCAACTGGCCGCACCAGCCGGTCGATTTCACCGGCCAGCGCGTGGCCGTGATCGGCACCGGCTCGTCGGGCATCCAGATCATTCCGGCGATTGCGCGCCAGGCCAGCCAGGTGGTGGTGTTCCAGCGCACCCCGAACTTCAGCATCCCGGCCTGGAACCGGCCGCTACCGCAACCCGAGCAGCAGGCCTGGAAGGCCAGCTACGCCGAGTACCGCAAGCAGGCGCGCACCACGCGCTCCGGCATCCTGTACGAATACAGCCAGCGCGCCACCGCCGACGTCAGCGAGGAAGAGCGGCAACGGGAATACGAACGCCGCTGGGCCCGCGGCGGCGCGAACTTCACGCACGCCTTCAACGACATCTTCATCGACAAACGCGCCAACGACAGCGCCGCCGAATTCGTGCGCGCCAAGATCCGCGGCACAGTCAAGGACCCGCGGGTCGCGGCGCTGCTGGCCCCCACCGACCATGCCATCGGCACCAAGCGCATCTGCGTCGACACCGACTACTACGCCACCTTCAACCTGCCGCACGTGAGCCTGGTCGACCTGCGCTCGACACCGATCGAGCAGATCACGCCCACCGGCATCCGCACCACGGCGCAAAGCTACGAACTCGACGCGATCGTCTTCGCCACCGGCTACGACGCCGTCACCGGCGCGCTCGACCGGATCGACATCCGCGGCCAGGGCGGCCAGTCGCTCAAGGAAAAATGGTCGCACGGCCCGCGCACCTACCTGGGCCTGATGAGCGCCGGCTTTCCGAACCTGTTCCTGATCACCGGGCCCGGAAGCCCGTCGATCCTGACCAACGTGGTGGTCGCGATCGAGCAGCATGTGGACTGGATCGCGCGCTGCCTGCGCCACATGCTGGACCACCGGCTGGAGGTCGCGCAGGCCGACGCCCGGGACGAGGAGCAGTGGGTGGCGCATGTCAACGAGGTGGCATCCAGGACGCTGTTTCCGACCGCCAACTCCTGGTACATGGGCGCCAACATACCGGGCAAGCCGCGCGCCTTCCTGCCCTACGTCGGCGGGCTGCAGAACTACACCGTGATCTGCGAGCAGGTCGTCTCCGAAGGCTACAAGGGCCTGCACTTCGAAGCCGGCGCACCGGCCCCGTCCACCCATTGAGGAATTCGCCATGACCCGATTCACAGACCGGTTGTTTCTGATTTCCGGCGGCGCGCGCGGCCTGGGCGAGGCACAGGCGCGCCAGCTGGTGGCCGAGGGCGCACGCGTCGTGATAGCGGACGTGCTGGTGGATCAAGGCGAGCAGCTGGCCGCGGAGCTCGGCAGCGCCTGCACCTTCGTGATGCTGGACGTCACCAGCGAGGCGCAGTGGGGCGCGGCGGTCGCGGCCGCCGAGCGTTTCGGCCGCCTGCACGGCCTGGTCAACAACGCCGGCATCTACACGCCGATGCCGCTGGTCGACACCGACACGGCGCTGTTCGAACGCCACACCCGCATCAACCAGCTCGGCACCTTTCTGGGCATGCGCGCCGTGGTGGCGGCGTTCGAGCGCACCGGCAGCGGCGTGATCGTCAACATGTCGTCCACCGTGGGACTGCGCAGCGCGCCCAACGCGATCGCCTACACGGCCAGCAAGTGGGCGGTGCGCGGCATGACCAAGGCCGCCGCACTCGAGCTGGCGGACCGCCACATCCGCGTCAACTCGGTGCACCCGGGGCCGATCGACACCGACATGCTGAGCGTGCGCTCGCGCGAGGAAAACCTGCGCCGGGTCCAGCAGCTCCCGATGAAACGCCTCGGCACCCGGGAGGAGATCGCCCGGCTGGTGCTGTTCCTGCTGTCCGACGACAGCCTCTACATGACCGGGTCCGAGGTTGCGATGGACGGCGGCGCGGCGCTGTAGACGGCGCCGCGGTGCAGGGAAAACCCCTAGTCAGAATATCTACCGACCGATGACAAAAACCTACTGCGTGGTATACTTTTCGAAAAACAAGAGCACTTTTCGAGAATTCGAATTTTCCGCCACCTGCAGCAAGCGACCGATCGTCAACCACCGCACGCCGGGCACCGGGTGCACCACTTTGGAGACAGCATGAAAACAATCCCGCAAAAAAGCACCCGCCTGGCGACCCGTCTGGCCGCCGGCGCCTTCGCCTGCGCACTGGCGTTCGGCGCCATCGCCCAGGAGTCTCCCGCCGACGGGGTCTACAAGGACCGCATCGACTGGGGCGTGATGATGGACCTGAGCGGCCCGACGTCCGCATCGCAGTCGATCTGGACCAACGGCTTCCAGGACTACATGCGCAAGGTCAACGAGGCCGGCGGCATCCACGGCCGCAAGATCAACGTGCTGGCCGAGGACAGCCGCTACAACGCCGCCACCGACAAGATCAACTTCGAGAAACTGGTCGGCCAGACGCCGGTGATCGCGATCTCGGGCATGGGCACCTCGCCGGCCCAGGTGGCGCTGGCGCCGACCATCAAGGCCGGCAAGGTGCCGATCGTCGGCACGTACACGCCCACCAAGGCGTTGAACGACCCGGTCTCGCCGATGGTCTACAACGGCTTTTGCGGCTACAAGGAGATGGCCCAGGTCGGCATCGGCTACTACATCGAGAAGTACAAGCTCAAGAACCCGAAGATCATGACGGTGTCGATCGAGAGCGCGGGTGGCAAGGAATACCACGAATACGTCACCGAAGTGGCCGCCAAATACGGTGGCACCGCCCTGACCACCACCATGAAGGTCACGGCGGTGGACGCCACGCCGCAGGTGCTCGAGGTGATCGCCGCCAAGCCGGACCTGATCACCATCTACGGCGTGTCCAACACCGCCATCCTGACCATGAAGGGCCTGGCCCAGTACGGCTCGAAGATCCCCGGATTCGGCATCACCTACCTGGGCGCACCGCAGATCTTCACCGCCATGAGACAACAGGCCGGCGACAACTACGCCTTCGTCAGCTGCCTGACCCCCGGCGGCGCCGACCAGAGCCCCGGCAATGTCGAGATGTCGGTCTATGCCGACAAGGTCGGCCACGGCGGCATGAAGGACGATGTCAACTACGTCGGCGGATGGGTCATCGCCCAGCTCGCGGCCGATGCACTGCAGAAGGTCGGGCCGCAGCCGACACGCGCCAAGCTGGTCGAACACCTGAACAAGGGCTTCACGCTCGACACCAAGGGCCTGACGGCGCCGATCACCTACACGCCCACCAACCATTCAGGTCCGGTGGCGCTCAAGGTGTTCGACTACGACTACGCCACCAAGAAGTTCAAGTCGATCGGCGAATACAGCGACTACCAGAAATTCCTGAAGTAGCAGCAACCAACCGCCACCAGGTACACACGCCATGCTTGCACAAGTACTCTTCAGCGGCCTCGCACTGGGCAGCATCTATGGCCTGGTGGCCCTGGGTTTCGCGGTGGTCTTCAAGGCCACCGACGTATTCAACTTCGCGCAGGGCATGTTCGTGGTGTGCGGCGCCTTCTTCGCCGTCACCGCGATCACGCTGCTGGAGCTGCCGTTCCCGATCGCGGTGCTGTTCATCATCGGGGCGGCCGCCACCCTGGGCGTGGTGATCCACATGCTGCTGATCCAGCCGCTGGCGGGCCGCCCGATGCTGTCGGTGATCATGCTCACGATCGCGCTGTCGATCGTGCTGCGCGCCATCATCGAGATCATCTTCGGCTCGCAGGGCCGCAACCTCACCACCCCGCTGCCGACCGGAATCTTCCTGGTCGGCGACGTGCGCATCTCGCAGCTGCACCTCACCGCCGCGCTGGTGAGCTGGGCCTGCATGGGTGCCTTCGGCGCCTTTTTCCGCTACACCTCGGTCGGCCTGCTGATGCGCGCCACCGCCGACGGCCACGAGGCCGCGGTGGTATCGGGCGTGAACGTCAACGTCATGAACCGGCTGGCATGGGCGATCGGCAGCACGCTGGCGGCCGTCGGCGGCGTGTTCCTGGGCCAGCTGCAGCTGGCCTCCACCGACATCGAGTCGATCGGCCTGCTGGCCCTGCCGGCGGTCGTCATCGGCGGCATGCAGAGCATTCCCGGCGCCATCATCGGCGGCCTGCTGGTGGGTGTCATCGAACAGCTCGCGGCCTCCTATATTTCACCCAAATCGAGCGACATCCTGATCTACGCGCTGCTCCTGCTGATCCTCATGGTCCGCCCGTGGGGACTGTTCGGCCAGCGCGAGCTCGGCCGCGTCTGACCCGGCCGGCCGCATCCACCGATCGCCCCGCCATGACTTCACAAGCCCTCGCCGCCCCGTCGCAGCAGCCACCAGCCTGGGCCCGGCCGATGCGCTGGGTGTGGGCGGTGGTCGTCGTCGCGCTGCTGTGTTACCTGCCGGTGCTGCTGACCGACCGCACGATCTTCGGCGTGCGGCTGTCCAACATGCAGCTGCTCAACCTCGGGCTGTCCCAGATCAACCTGATGCTGATCGCCATGCTGGGCGCGTTGTCGCTCAACTACCTGACCGGCTGCGCCGGGCTGATCTCGATCGGGCATGCCGGCTTCTATGCCGTCGGCGCCATGACCGCGGCCATGACCGGATCGCAGCTCGGGTGGCCGTTCCCGCTCGTGCTGCTGTCGGCGGCGGCGGCAGGGGCGCTCGCCGGCTTGCTGGCCGGGCTACCGTCGCTGCGGGTGCGGGGCCTGTATTTCGTGCTCTCCACCTTCGCCATGCACTACATCGTGGCGTTCGCCTTCCTCGAGTACCAGTTCAAGGCCTTCGACGTCGTGGGAGTACCTTACAAGACCGCGGCGTTCGGCCCGCTCGAATTGAACACGCCGATGCGCTGGTACTTCTTCCTGCTGCCGCTGGTGGCGCTGGTGTACCTGGGCCTGCGCAACAGCCTGCGCACACGCGAAGGCCGGGTCATGATGGCCATGCGCGACCACGAGCTGGCCACCACCTCGGTCGGCGTCGACGTGCGCATCCTGCGCCTGAAGGCCTTCGTCTTCAGCTCGGCGATCGCCGGCATGGCCGGCGCCCTGTACGCCTACTACCTGACCAACCTCAACTCCGAGGCCTTCAACATCAACTTCGCGATCCAGTTCATCGCCATGATCATCATTGGCGGCATGGGTTCGCTCCCGGGCTCGCTGGTGGGCGCCGCGGTGTGGCTGCTGCTGCCGTCCATCATCACCGGTTTCGCCTCGCAGGCCAGCGACTCCACCGGCCTCACGCGGCTGCTGCTGATCGAGCACAAGGCGCAGCTGGTGCAGCTGGTATTCGGCATGCTGGTGATCCTGCTGCTGATATTCGCTCCCGGCGGCATGGCCGGCATCGGCCGCCAGTTGCGCAACCGGTTCGCGGCGCGGGGGGCCAGGTGATGGAAACCATCCTGGAGGTCAAGGGGCTCTCGGTAGGTTATGCGCGCAAGGGCCTGGCGCTCGAGGACGTGTCGCTGTCGGTGCCCAAGGGCAGCATCGTGGCATTGCTGGGCGCCAACGGCGCCGGCAAGACCACGCTGATCCGCGCCGTCACCGGCCTGCTGTCGCTGCACCACGGGCATGTGACGCAGGGCAGTGTCGCGCTGGACGGCCGGCCAATTCTCGGCCTGCCCTCGCACCGGCTGGTGCGCCTGGGCATGGCGCAGGTGCCCGAAGGGCGTCTGATATTCAAGCAGCTCAGCGTCGAGGACAACCTGAACGTCGGCGCCGCGATCCTGCCGCGTTCGGCGGTCAAGGAGCGCATGGACGCGGTGTACGCGCTTTTTCCGCGCCTGCTGGAGCGGCGCCAGCAGGCCGCCGGCTGGTTGTCCGGCGGCGAGCAGCAGATGCTGGCGCTGGGGCGGGCGCTGGTGGCCGGTCCCCGGCTGCTGCTGGTGGACGAACTCTCGCTCGGACTGGCGCCGCTGATCGTGCAGGCGATCTACAAGCAGCTGCGTGTGGTCGGCGACACACTCGGCACCTCGATGCTGATCGTCGAGCAGAACGCGCGCCTGGCGCTCGAATTCGCCGCCACCGCCTACATCCTCGACCGCGGCCGTGTCGTGTTGTCGGGGAATTCGGCCGAAGTCGCCGCCAGCGAAGCGATGCAGGAGTCCTACCTCGGCGCCAAACGCGATGCCGCGACGGCCGCCGCCGCGTGAAAGTGCCCGCCATGACGACACCACTGCTCGAAGTCAGCTCGCTGCTGATGCGTTTCCAGGGCATCACCGCGCTCGACAAAGTGTCCTTCACGATGGAGCGCGGTTCGATCACCTCGCTGATCGGCCCCAACGGCGCCGGCAAGACGACGATGTTCAACTGCGTCACCGGCATGTACACACCAACCAGCGGCAAGGTGGCCTTTGACGGCGTCGACATCACCGGCGAGGCCGCGCACCTGGTGTCGCGCCACGGCATCGCACGCACATTCCAGAACCTGGCGCTGTTCGGCGGCCTCACCGTGCTCGACAACCTGCTGGTTGGCGCCTACCGGCAGGGCAGTTCGGGCCTGCTGCAGGGCGCTTTGCAGACTCCCAAGGCGCGCGCCGAGCAGCGCGCGGCGGTGGCGTCCGCGACCGAAGTGCTGGAATTTCTCGGCATGCCCGAGACCGCCCACCTGCTGCCGGGCGAGATGTCCTATGGCCGGCAGAAGCAGGTCGAGTTCGCGCGCGCGCTGATGCAAAAGGCGCGTCTGGTGTTGCTCGATGAACCCATGGCCGGAATGAGCGCGAGCGAGAAGAGCGCCATGACGGCGCTGATACAGCGCGTGCGCGAGCGCTTCGGCATGAGTTTCCTGATCGTCGAACACGACATCCCGGTCATCATGGACATCTCGGACAAGATCGTGGTGCTCGACTTCGGCCGCAAGATCGCCGAGGGCACGCCACACCAGGTGCAGGCGGACGAAGCCGTCATCGCCGCCTACCTGGGCACCGAACATGGCAGCGCGCAGGCCGCATGAAACGCCGCACGCCGCGGCCGCGCGCACCACACTGCAAGACCCCCGATGACCACGATTGACACGCGCGCCGGCCAGGCGATGCCGGCCACCACGCGCATGCCGGTGTACGAGGCGCTGGCGCGCGACATCCAGGGCCGCGGCATCGACGCGGTGTTCGGCCTCATGAGCGACGACACGGCGCTGTTCGTCACCACGCTGGACGCGATCGGCGTTCGCTTCCATGCCGCGCGCCACGAGAACAACGCGGTCGCCATGGCCGAGGGCTACGCCGCCGCCACCGGCCGGCTCGGCGTAGCCATCATCGGCCGCGGCCCGGCCACCGCCAACGCTATGCATGGCGCAGCTTATGCGCAGCGCACCGGCTCGCGTGTGCTGCTGGTGTTTGGCGCCAGTGCGATCGAGCACAACGCCAGCGGCGCCGGCGCGCCGGACGCCAAGGAATTCAATGTGCTCGGGGTACTGCACGCGGCCGGCATGCGAACCTATGTCGCCACCGACGCCGCCAGCGCCCGCGGCACGCTGGGCAACGCCATCCAGGCCACCGGGCAAGGCGGCTGCGTGGCGCTGCTGCTGCCGATGAACGTGCAGTTCGGCCTGGTCGACTATCCCGGCCAGACCGGTGTGCCGACGCCGGCGCCAGCGGCTGCGGTGCGGGCCGCCGCTGGCCGTGCCCCGGCCATCGCCGCGGCCGCGGCCATGCTGGAGCGCAGCCGCAGGCCGCTGTTCGTGGTCGGCCTGGGCGCGCACCGCGCCGGCGCCGGCCCCGCGATCGAACAGCTGGCGGACAAGGTCGGTGCCGTGCTGGCCACCACGCTCAAGGCCAAGGACATGTTTCGCGGCCATCCCTACAACCTGGGCATCGTGGGTTCGTTCTCGCATGCCGCCGGCCGGCGCCTGATCGACCAGGCCGACTGCATCGTGGTGTTCGGCGCCGGCCTGAACCAGCGCACCACCAGTTACGGCACTTCGCTGCCGATGGACGTTCCGCTGGTGCATGTGGAGCTCTCGCGCGCCAACATCGGGCGCTGGTTCCACGCCGACGTGGCGGTGATCGCCGACGCGCGCGAAGCCGCCGGGCAACTGCTCGCCGCCGTGCCGGAACGGCCGGCGTCGGACAAGCTTTTCCATACCCAGGAAACACGCCAGCGGCTCGCCGCTGTCGACCCCACCGCCGAATTCCAGCCGGCCCACACACCGCGCACGATGGACCCGCGCTCGCTTGCGATCGAACTCGACCGCCTGCTGCCGCCGGACCGCAACGCGGTCTACGACGCCGGCAATTTCCTGCAGATCGTTCCCTACATCTCGGTCGCCGGGCCGGACCATATCAAGAACACGGTCGACTTCGCGTCGATCGGCATGGGTTTCGGCACCGCGCTCGGCTTCGCCGCCGGCACGCCGGAGCGCACCACGGTGCTGTTCGTCGGCGACGGCGGATTCCTGATGACGATGAGCGAGCTCGAAACCGCGGCGCGCGAGGGCATCCCGCTGGTGATCGTGGTCATGAACGACGGCGCCTACGGCGCCGAATTGCATTACCTCAAGATGCGCAACATGCCGGTGGCCACCGCGGTGTTTGCCGATGTCGATTTCGCACCGGTGGCGCAGGCGTTCGGTTTCCAGGCGCACACGGTGCGCACGCTCGACGAGCTGCGCCAGCTCGCGCCGCTGCTGCAACGACCCGAGGGCCCGATCCTGCTGGACTGCAAGATCAACGCCTCGGTGGCGGCCGCGTTCCTCGGTGAAACCGTCGAACACGAGCGCCGCAAGAGCTGACGGAGCGGCCTTCGCATGCACGCCGGCACCCACTTCGACGTCGCGGTCATCGGCGCCGGTTTTGCCGGCCTGCACATGCTGCACCGGCTGCGCGCCATGGGTTATTCGGCCAGGGTGATCGAGGCCGCCGCCGATGTGGGCGGGGTGTGGTACTGGAACCGTTATCCCGGCGCGCGCTGCGACGTCGAGAGCCTGCAGTATTCCTACTCCTTCTCCAGCGAGCTGGAGCAGCAGTGGGTGTGGACCGAGAAATACGCCGCGCAACCCGAGATCCTGCGTTACATCCAGCATGTGTCCGAGCGCTTCGACCTGCGCCGCGACATCAGCTTCAATACCCGCGTGCTGGCCGCGACCTTCGACGAGGACGCCGGCCGCTGGGACCTTCGCACCGACACCGGGCAACACCTGTCGGCGCGGTTCTGCATCATGGCCACCGGCGCCTTGTCGATTGCGCGCCTGCCGGACATCCCCGGCATGGCGCGTTTTGCCGGCCAGATCCTGCACACCGGCGCCTGGCCACATGCGGGTGTCGACTTCAGCGGTCAAAGCGTCGGCGTGATCGGCACCGGGTCCTCGGGCATCCAGGTGATACCGGCCATCGCGCGGCAGGCGAAGCAACTCGTGGTGTTCCAGCGCACGGCCAACTTCTCTATCCCGGCCTGGAACGCGCCGCTGGCGCCCGAAGTGCAGCAGGCCTGGAAGGCGAGTTACCGCGAGCACCGGGCGCGCGCGCGCGAAGTCGGCACCTTGTACGAATTCAGCGACCGGGCGGCGTCGCAGGCCAGCGCCGAGGAGCGCACGCGCGAATACGAACGGCGCTGGAACCAGGGCGGCGTCAATTTCGTGCATGCCTTCAACGACCTGATGGTGGACCGGCGCTCCAACGACACGATCTCCGATTTCGTGCGCGCGCGCATCCGCGCCATCGTCAAGGATCCGCAGGTGGCCGAATCCCTGTGCCCGAAGGACCATCCGCTGGGCACCAAACGCATCTGCGTGGACACCGGTTACTTCGAGACCTACAACCGCGACAACGTGGAGCTGGTCGACCTGAAGCAGACGCCGATCGTCGAAGTCACCGCCACCGGCGTGTGTACCAGCAGCGCGACCTATACACTGGACGCGATCGTGTGCGCCACCGGTTACGACGCGCTGACCGGCGCCGTGCTGAACATCGACATCCGCGGTACCGGTGGCCAGTCGCTGGCGCAGAAATGGGCCGGCGGACCACGCACCTGCCTGGGCCTCATGACCAGCGGATTTCCGAACCTGTTCATCATCACCGGCGCCGGCAGCCCGTCGGTGCTGGTCAACATGGTGGTCGGCATCGAGCACCATGTCGAATGGATCTGCGACTGCCTGCAGTACCTGCGCGACCACGGCCTGGCCCGCATCGAAGCCACGAAGCCGGCCGAAGACCGCTGGGTCGAGCATGTGAACCAGGCCGCCGACAGGACGCTGTTCCCGTTGGCGAACTCGTGGTTCCTGGGCGCCAACATCCCCGGCAAGCCCCGGGTTTTCATGCCGTACGTGGCCAAGATCGGTGTCTACCGCAAGGAATGCCAGCAGGTCGCGGACAACGGCTACCAGGGCTTCGCGCTGGCACCCACCCGACTCAAGGAGATTTCATGAAACTCGGTTTTTTCACGATGCCGATGCACCCGATCGGCAAGGACTGGCAGACTTCCCTCAGGGAAGACCGCGAGGCCTTCATCCTGGCCGACCAGCTCGGCTTCGAGGAGGCTTATGTCGGTGAACACGCGACCGACCCGGAGGAGAACATCACCTCGTCGGCGCTGTTCCTCGCCACGCTGGTCGACGCCACCAAACGCATCAAGCTCGGCACCGGCACCATCAACATGCCCAACCACCATCCGGCCGCCGTGGCAGGCCATATCGCGATGCTCGACCACCTGCTGGGCGGGCGCTTCATCCTGGGCATCAGCCCGGGCGCCCTGCCTTCGGACGCCGAGATTTTCGGCAACATGGACCTGCCCCGCCCGGCGATGTTCCTGGAGGCCATCAACCAGTTGCTGCAGTTGTGGACCACCCCGCCGCCCTACAACCTCAAGGGCGAATACTGGAGCCCCAGCACGGCGCGCACCTACATCGCCGAAACCGGCATGGGCACGGTGCCGCTGCCACTGCAACGCCCGCATCCACCGATCGTGGTCACGGCCGTGGCGCCGTTCTCGCAGGGCATCACCGAAGCCGCGGCGCGCGGCTGGGACCCGATCTCGGCCAACTTCCTGCTGCCGGTCTGGGTCAAGAGCCACTGGGGCAAATACGTCGAGGGTTGCGCGCGCGCCAACCGGCGGGCATCCCCCGCCAACTGGCGCGTGGCCAAGACCGTGTTCGTGGCCCGCGACGACGCCACCGCCGCAGCCTATGCGACAGGCAGCGACGGGCCCTACTACTACTACTACCGCTCGTTGTTCGGCAAGCTCAAGCGCCGCGGCGCGCTCGGGGTGTTCAAGAGCGACCCGAAACAGAGCGACGACAGCGTGACGCTGGAGCAGGTGATCGCCAAGCTGGTGATCCACGGCTCGCCCGCCAGGGTGGCCGACGCGCTGGGCGAATTGCAGCAGGAAACCGGCGCCTTCGGCACCCTGCTGTATGCTGGCGTCGACTGGACCGACCGCACGCTGGCGCGCGATTCGATGGTCCTGATGGCCGAGAAGGTGCTGCCGCTGGTGAACGGCTGACACCACGATTTCCATGAGCAGCGCCGGGCCGTTCCCAAGCGCGACAACGAAGTTGCGGCGCAGACTCACAACTGCGCGCAGCGCTTGTGATGTCGTAGCCAATTCCGCAATGCGCAGCAAGGATTACTGATGAGCCCCGACCGCTACCTGCGCACCTTCGACGTGCTCAACCTGCTGGTCCAGCGCAAGGACGGCATGCGGCTCACGGAGATCAAGGACGCCCTCGGCCTGCCGGCCAGCAGCGTGCACAACATGCTGCAGACCATGGTCAGCGCCGAAGTGGCCACGGTGGGCGAGGACCTGCGTTACGCGGTCGGGCCGCGTGTCGTGGCGCTGGCGCTGCGCACGCTGCAGTCGCTCGACATCCGCACCGTGGCGCGCCGCCACCTGCAGGACCTGGTGAAGGCGATCGGCGACGACGTCTACCTGGCGCTGCATGTTGGCAAGCGCGTGATGTACGCCGACCGCTGCCTCGGCACCCAGCGCATCTCGCTCGACATCCGGCTCGGCGAACCGCTGTTCCTGCACAGCACGGCCACCGGCAAGCTGTTCGCCGCGTTCGACGACAGGCTCGGCGCGCAGGCCCTGGCCGGAGCGCTGCCGAAGATGACGCCGTCGACCATCACCGACCCGAAGGAACTGGAGCGCGAGTTCAAGCGCATCCGCGGCGCGGGTTTTGCCAGGAGCGCGGAAGAGTCGGTCGAAGGCATCGTCGGTTATGCCGTCCCGATCATGGACGCCACCGGCACCATCGCCGCCGCCATCCATGCCTCGGTGCTGGGCAAGCGCGCGACCAAGGCGCACGAGCGCAAGCTGCTCGGCGCGGCGCAGGACTGCGCGCAGCAGGTCGCGCGCCAACTGGGAAACTTCGCCGATGGCAGCGCGACGCGCGCCGGCAGATAAGCCGCGGCCTGCGGCGGCACGCCGCGCATGGAGACCGGCTCGCCGCGCATGCAGACCGGCCAGCGCGCGGGCCGGCGCATGACATGGCGCCTCCCTCCGCGGCATCCCATCCACCGATCGCGCACCAGCCGCCACCCTGCATGCCGTCCCATCCACCGATCGCGCACCAGCCGCCGCCTTCTGTGCCATCCGATCCGCTGATCACGCACCGACCGCCACCTTCTGTGCCATCCGATCCGCTGATCGCGCACTGGCAAGCGCAGGCACGCCGCCATGTCGTCAGTGTCAACGGTTGTCGGGTGTGCTGGCGCGCCTTCGGCAGCGGGCCGGCGCTGGTGTTGCTGCACGGCGGGCACGGCAGCTGGCTGCACTGGGTGCGCAATGTCGAGGCGCTGGCGGGCCGGTTCACGGTCTGGGTGCCCGACCTGCCCGGTTACGGCGACTCGGACATGCCCGCCAGCGGCGCACTGCAGGCGCTGCTGGACGCGACATCGGCGAGCATGGACGTTGTCGTCGGCGCGAACACACCGATCGACCTGGCCGGTTTCTCGTTCGGCGGGCTGGTCGCGGCCCATCTGGCGGCCAGGCACGGCAATGTCGGCCGGCTGGTTCTGCTGGGCCCGGCGGGCCACGGCGGCGTGCGCCGTCCGCACGGCAAGCTGCTGAACTGGCAGGACGCCGCGCGAGCTGGCGACGCCGCCGCACTGGACGCCGTGATGCGCCACAACCTCGCGGTCCACATGCTGCACGACGCGGCCGCCATCGACCCGCTGGCGGTCGCGCTGCACACGACGGCATGTATGGCCGCGCGTTTTCACAGCAAGCACATTTCGCGCGCTGGCGGCCTGGCCGACGCGCTGGCACGACACCGGGGTGAACAACTGCTCGTCTGGGGCGAACATGACGTGACCGCCGAACCGGCATTGCTGGCCACCCGGCTGTGCGAAGGGCAGGTCCGCCGCCATGCCTGCGTGGTGCCCGGGGCCGGGCATTGGGTGCAGTACGAACAGGCCCGGGCCGTCAATGACCTGCTGATTGGCGCGGGTCCCCAGGCAGCGCCCGGGTCCTGAGCTCGCCTATGAGCCGTTCGCCCCGAGTTCGACCATAAACCGTTCGCCCTGAGCTTGTATATGGACGTATATGGACCGTTCGGGCTGAGCTTGGCCAGTCCTGAGCTGGTCGAAGGGTCGAAGCCACTCGGCCCATCAACCGTTCGGCAGGCTCTGGCCAGGCCAAGCTCAGCCTGAACGGAGCTTGCCGACCGAACACAACCTGGTATCAGCCAGCCAGCCCCACGAACACGTTCTGCACATCGTCGTTCGCATCGATCGCGCCCAGGAAGGCTTCGACCTCTTCCAGGTGTTCGGTGCTCAGGCTCGCCGGGTCGACCGGGTTCCTGGGCTTGTAGCCCAGCTTGGCCGACAAGACACTGAAGCCGTGGGCCGGCAACGCGCGGCTGACCAGGTCGAGGTCGGCCGCATCGGTCAGGAACAGCGTGACACCGGCCTCCGCGCCCGGCTCGAAGTCCTGCGCGCCGGCTTCGATGGCCGCCAGTTCGGCGTCGGCGCCGGCCACGGCTGGCTCGGCTTCGACCATGCCCACATGGTCGAAATCCCACGCCACCGAACCGGAGCTGCCGAGTTGCCCCTTGCGGAACAACACCCGCATTTCCGGCGCGGTGCGGTTCACGTTGTCGGTCAGGCATTCGACCATGACCGGCACCCGGTGCGGCGCAAAACCCTCATAGATCACGTGTTCGAAATGCACCGCCTCACCCGTGAGCCCGGCGCCCTTCTTGATCGCCCGCTCGAGTGTCTCCTTGGGCATCGAGACCTTGCGCGCCTGCTCGACCACCAGCCGCAGGCGCGCATTCGACGCCGGGTCGGCGCCGCTGCGCGCTGCGATCATGATGTCCTTGCACAACCGGCCGAACAGTTTGCCCCTGGCATTTGCAGCCAGTTCCTTGCCTTTTGCTTTCCACTGCGCGCCCATGTCCGATGCTCCTTGGTGTTGCCGCGCTCCGATGCGCGCTTGGGTGTGGACCTGTTCTGGTCGGTCCAGCCAACCTGGCCGGCGGCCTGGATGCTAGAGCTTATACACCGGGACAGCGGCGCGCCGGGTGTGGCCGCAGACCCGGTTGCGCGGCAGCGGCCAGCGAGACGGGGCCGGTGTGGTTCAGGCGCCGGCGCCGGTCGATTCCCGCTCGATGATGCGGAAGCCCACATCGAGCAAGGGTTGTTGCACGGTCTGCCCGCGGCAACGCGCGATGATGCGTTGCGCGGCGAGGCGGCCGATCGCCGCGCCGTCGACGTGCACCGTGCTCAGCGACGGCTGCAGGTGGGCTGCGAAGTCCGCGTCGCCGAAGCCGCACACCGCCAGATCCTGCGGGACGCGCAGTCCGCGCGCGCGGGCCTCCACCATTACGCCCTGGGCGAGCTGGTCCGAGCTGCAGAAGACGGCTTCGAGCCCCGGGTCCTGGTCGAGCAGTTGTACCAGCGCGCGCCGACCGAGCGCGAGGTTGCTCGGCGCCGGCACCACCGCCGTCGGCACGGCGCGGCCGACAGTGGCCAGGAAGCCGTCGCGCCGCATCGACGCACGGTGGTCGTCGCCGGTGGCGATGCCGAGCCGGCGCCAGCCCTTGCCCAGAAAATATCCCGCGACCGCGCCGCCCACCTTGATGTGGGAAAACCCGACCAGCATGTCGAGCGGTCGGTCACTGAGGTCCCAGGTTTCGACCACCGGGATGCCAAGGCGGTGCAGCTGTTCCCGCGCCGCCGGCGAATGCACCAGACCGGTCACCACGAGGCCGTCCGGCCGGCGGCTGACCATGGTGTTGATCAGCTTTTCTTCGCGCGAATGGTCGTAGCCGCTCTGGCCCAGGATCAGCTGGTAGCCGGCCTGGTCCAGCGTCTCGGTCAGCGCCTGCACGGTCGGCAGGAACTGCGCGACCGAAATCGCCGGCACCAGCGCCGCCACGGTCATGCTGCGCCTGGACTTCAACCCGCCCGCGAGCAGGTTGGGTATATACCCGGTCGCCTCGACAGCTGCGCGTACACGCGTAATCGTCTTGTCGGACACCAGGCCCGGGTTGCCCAACGCGCGCGACGCCGTGATCAGCGATACGCCGGCTTCGCGCGCGACATCGCGCAAGGTGGCGGACTTGGGTGCGGACGCGGCGGGCATGTGTTTGGACGAAGGCTTCGATCGGATTGTCCGACCCGACGTCATGGGAAATCCTTGACGCGCGGAAGTGACAACGATATCATTATGCCGGCATAGATACTGGATGGCGAAAAAAATTGCCATGATTTACGGCCAGCTTGCCAGGTATTCCTGGTGTTCCGTCGCGCCGGCCACACGTTTTTTGAACTTCTCCTTTTGATGACAACGTTAACATTTTCTGCAATCCAGCGACCTGCCGCAGCGGCGCGCATCCGGTGCTTATCGGGCCGTCCGCGATGCTGTTAAACGCCGCCTCCGCCACCGGCGACCGCATCGCGCGGGTCCGGCTCTCGTCGTGTTACCTGCCGCTGGCCACGCCGATCAGCGACGCCAAGGTGCTGACCGGCCGCCAGAAACCGATGACCGAAATCGCGCTGCTGTTCGCCGAGATCCAGAGCGCCGACGGCCACGAGGGGCTGGGCTTCAGCTACGCCAAACGCGCCGGCGGGCCGGGCCAGTTCGCACATGCCAGAGAGATTGCGCCGGTGTTGCTGGGCGAGGACCCGAGCGACATCGCCCGGGTCTGGGACAAGTTGTGCTGGGCCGGCGCCTCGGTCGGGCGCAGCGGTCTGGCGACCCAGGCCATCGGCGCCTTCGACGTCGCGTTGTGGGACCTCAAAGCCAGGCGCGCGGGCCTGTCGCTGGCCAAGCTGCTGGGCGCGCACCGCGAGTCGGTGCAGTGTTACAACACCTCCGGCGGGTTCCTGCACACGCCGCTGGACCAGTTGCTGGTCAATGCGTCGGCGTCGCGCGAGCGCGGCATCGGCGGCATCAAGCTCAAGGTCGGCCAGCCCGAGCAAGCGCTCGACCTGCGGCGCGTGGAGGCGATGCGCAAGCACCTGGGTGATGCGGCGCCGCTGATGGTGGACGCCAACCAGCAATGGGACCGGCCGACCGCGCAGCGCATGTGCCGCAGCCTCGAGCAGTTCAACCTGGTCTGGATCGAGGAGCCGCTGGACGCCTACGACCACGAAGGCCACGCGGCCCTGGCCGCGCAGTTCGACACGCCGATCGCCACCGGTGAAATGCTGACCAGCGCGGCCGAACACGCCGACCTGATCCGCCACCGCGCCGCCGACTACCTGATGCCCGACGCGCCGCGCCTGGGTGGCATCACGCCGTTTCTCAAGGTGGCGGCGCTGGCCGACCACGCCGGCCTGATGCTCGGGCCGCATTTCGCCATGGAGCTGCACGTGCACCTGGCCGCGGCGTACCCGCGCGAGCCCTGGGTCGAACACTTCGACTGGCTCGAACCGCTGTTCAACGAGCGGCTGGACATCCGGGCCGGCCGGATGCTGGTTCCTACCCGGCCAGGACTGGGCCTGAGTCTGAGTCAACAGGCCAGGGCCTGGACGCGCGAGCGCGCAGAGTTCGGCACCCCACCGTGATCTGCGCCATCATGTGGTCGCCGCGCGCCGCCGGGCCGCCGATCAACCCATGAGTTTTCAAACCCGGTGCGCACGACGCGCCGCATCTTTCAGGAGACAGTGCATGAAGAAACTTTTTGCCTTGCTGGCCGTGGCGCTCGCCGCCGCCACATCGGCGCAGGCCGCCTGGCCCGACAAGCCGGTCACGTTGCTGGTGCCGTTCCCGCCCGGCGGCTCGACCGACCTGATCGCGCGCACGCTGGCGCCCAAGCTGCAGGAAAAACTGGGCAGCACCTTCATCGTCGACAACCGGGCCGGCGCTGGCGGCACGGTCGGCGCCACCGCGGCCAAGCGCGCTGCACCCGACGGCTACACCATCTTCGTGTCCTCGCTGGGGCCGTTCGTGATCGGGCCGCATCTGGTCAAGGGCGTGCAATACGACGCACTGAAGGACTTCGACTACATCACGGTGGCGGTGCAGGCGCCCAACGTGCTGGCGGTGCCCGCCAATTCACCGCACAAGACGCTGGCCGACGTGATCTCGTACCACAAGGCCAACCCCGGCAAGATGAGCTTCGCCTCGGCCGGCAACGGCACCAGCGACCACCTCACGGCCGAGCTGTTCTGCCAACAGACCGGCACCAGCGGCTTGCACATCCCCTACAAGGGCGGCGCGCCGGCCATGTCCGACCTGCTCGGCGGCCAGGTCGACGCCACCTTCATGAACATCAACACCGGCTTCGCCAACATCAAGGCCCGCAAGCTGCGGGCGCTGGCGATCACCAGCGCAAAACGCTCGCCGCTGCTGCCCGATGTGCCGACGATGGAAGAGTCCGGCGTCAAGGGCGTGACGGTCTACTCGTGGCAGGCCTTTGCGGCACCGAAAGGGCTGCCGGCCGACATCAAGACCCGGCTGCACGCCGCGATACTGGCCGGCCTGAACGACCCGCAGGTCAAGCCCAAGCTGCTCGAACTCGGCTTCGAGATCGTGGGCAACAGCCCGGAACAGTTCACGAGTTTCCAGGCTTCGGAATTCGCGCGCTGGAAAAAGGTGATCGAGGTCGGCAAGATCGAAGCCGACTGAGCTCGCCACGCACTCGCCGCCACGACACCCCGACACACTTGCACCCGGCTTGAACCATGGCCCCCTCCGCTGCTTCCGAACCACTGACCATCAGCATGCACGCGCGCGACAACGTCGCGATCGTGGCCAACGATGGCGGGCTGCCGGCCGGTACCAGGTTTGCGAACGGCCTCACGCTGGTCGACAAGGTTCCGCAGGGCCACAAGGTCGCGCTGGTCGACCTGGCGCAGGGGGACCCGGTGCTGCGTTACAACGTGGTGATCGGCCGCGCGGCACGCGCCATCGCCGCCGGCAGCTGGGTGCATGAGCGGCTGCTCGAGATGCCGGCGGCGCGTTCGCTCGAAGGCCTGCCGATGGCCACCGTCCGCGCGGCGCCGTTGCCGCCGCTGGAGGGTTACAGCTTCGAGGGTTACCGCAACGCCGACGGCTCGGTCGGCAGCCGCAACATCCTGGCGATCACGACCACGGTGCAGTGCGTCGCCGGCGTCGTCGCATTCGCGGTCAGGCGCATCAAGGACGAGCTGATGCCGAAGTACCCGAACGTCGACGACGTGGTCGGGCTCGAGCACAGCTACGGCTGCGGCGTGGCGATCGACGCGCCGGGCGCCGAGATCCCGATCCGCACGCTGCGCAACATCTCGCTGAACCCGAACTTCGGCAACGAGCTGATGGTGGTAAGCCTGGGCTGCGAGAAGCTGCAGCCCGAGCGCCTGCTGCCGCCCGGCAGTTTCGAGATCGTCGACGAGCGCAACGTGGCCGACGTAGGCACCACCAACGACGCCCGGCTCGACGTGGTGTGTCTGCAGGACGACGCGCACGTGGGTTTCATGTCGATGGTCGACGCGATCATGGCGACCGCCGAGGAACACCTCGAGCGCCTGAATGCGCGGCGCCGCGAGACCTGCCCGGCCAGCGAACTGGTGGTCGGCGTGCAGTGCGGCGGCAGCGACGCGTTC
>JANMYG010000296.1:0-6415 GCA_031381865.1 Betaproteobacteria bacterium
CTGTTCGCCGACATGGACCGCCGGCAGGCCGAGCAGATCGCCCGCCTGCTCAAGGAGCGCCGCTTCGCCCGGGGCGAGACCGTCATCATGGAGGGCTCCGGCGGCGCAGCCGTTTTCATCATCGATTCCGGCGAGGCCACGGTGTCGAGCAAGGGTGTACACCTCGGCACGCTGGGCCCGGGTGAGCACTTCGGCGAGATCGCGCTGATCGATGGCGGCCCGCGCTCGGCGACGGTGACCGCCGCCACCGATCTGGTATGCCACGGGCTCACGTTCTGGGAGTTCCGCCCGCTGGTGGAACGCAACGGCACCATCGCCTGGAAGCTGCTGCAGGCGCTGGCGAAGCGCTTGCGCGCCGCCGAAAAGGGCTGACTGCGGAGTCCTGGCCGCGTCGATGACGCGACCGGCAGGTGCGGACCGCTGGCGCCGATGCCCCTTTACCACTGCTTGCCAACTGCCAGGTGCTGGCCCCCGCAAAATCGCGATACTGCGCACATCAACCCCCACCGCTGACGGAGTTCCCATGAGCAAACTCACCCCCGAAGACGTTCTCTCCACCGCGCGCCGCGTCGGCTGGGCCATCACCTCGGAGCGCGCGCAGCAGATCGCCGCCACCGCCGGCCCGGCGGTGGAGAAATTCGCCGAGGCGCGCGCGCGGCTGCAGTTCGACGACGACGTGCTCACGCTGCAGGCGGCGCGTGAAATCGTCAAGCAGGGGCGCTGACATGGACGAACTGCTCGAACTCTCGCTGGTCGACGCGGCCCGCGCCATCCGCGACAAGAAGGTGTCGTCGGTCGAGCTCACGACTGCGGCCGTCGCCAAGGCCAGGCGACTGGATCCGCACTACAACGCCTTCGTGCGCATCGACGAAGAGCAGGCGCTGACCACCGCGCGCGCCTGCGACGCCGAGCTCGCGCGCGGCGTCGTGCGCGGCCCACTGCACGGAGTGCCGCTGGCGCACAAGGACATGTATTACCGCAAGGGCGAGGTCTCTACCTGCGGCGCGAAGATCCGCGCCAACTGGGTGGCGCCGGTCACCGCCGCGGCGCTGGAGCGGCTCGACGCCGCCGGGCAGGTGCAGATCGGCACGCTCAACATGACCGAGTTCGCCTACGGCCCGACCGGCCAGAACGCGTTTCTGGGGGACGCGCGCAACCCCTGGAACAGGGACTACATCACCGGCGGGTCCTCGGCCGGTTCGGGCGTGGCGGTGGCCGCGCGCACGGTGTACGGCGCGCTCGGCTCGGACACCGCCGGTTCGGTGCGCCTGCCCTCGGCCATCTGCGGCCTGGCCGGCATGAAGACCAGCTACGGCCGCGTGTCGCGTTATGGCGCGATGCCGCTGTCGGGTTCGCTCGACTGCGTCGGGCCGCTGACGCGCACCGTGGCGGACAACGCGCTGCTGCTGAACCTGCTGGCCGGGCACGACGCGCGCGACCCGCACACCACGACCGACCCGGTGCCCGACTACAGCGCCGGCATCGGCCAGCCGGTGAAGGGCTTGCGTATCGGCCGGCCGCTGGGTTACTTCGACGAGAAACTCGAGCCCGAGGTGATCGCCGTGATGGACACGGTGTATGCGGCCTACCGCAAGCTCGGGTGCGAGGTGGTCGACGTGCGCATGCCCGACCTCGACCTGGTCAACGCCGCCGGCATGTTGCTGACCTGGGGCGATGTGATCGCCATCCATGGCGAGTGGATGCGCACGCGCGCCGCCGACTACACGGCGCAGACGCGCGGCCGGATCGAGGTCACGCTCGGTGTGTCGGCGCAGGACTACCAGGACGCGCAGCGTTTCCGTGGCCCGGCGCTGTTCGAATTCTGTGCCACCGTGATGGACAAGTGCGATGTACTGGTCGCTCCGGTGCTGTCGTATCCGGTGCCCAGGTTATCGGATGTGGATGTGTCGGGCGGCCCGAACAGCATGCACATCCTGAACGAAATCACGCGCCTGATGCGGCCGGTCAACTACCTCGGGCTGCCGGCGTTGTCGGTGCCGGGCGGGTTCACCGGCAACGGCCTGCCGTGTGGCTTCCAGGTCATCGGCCGGCCCTTCGCCGAAGCGCTGCTGTACCGGGTGGGCGCGGCGTATGAACAGGAGAGCGGCCTGCTGGCGCGCGCGCCCGACCTGCTCGTCTGAGCAGCCCGCGCGGCGCATCGGGCCACGCGGCAGCTCGCCGCATCGCACCGGGCCACGCGGCGGCACGCCACGCGGCGTCCAGGCAGGCCACTCACGCCTGTACCAGCGTGGTCACGCGCCGCCGGGTGCGTTCACGCAGCGAGCATTCGCGCAAGGTGTCGGCCAGGGTTTCCAGCTTCGGAATGCCAACCACCATCACGGTCGGAAAGCTGGTGTCCGACGAACGCAGGTGCAGCAGGCAATGGCCGAGCAGCCGCATGCCCAGCGGCTTGTGCAGGTCGAAGTGGTCGATGCGAAACAACTCGACGCTTTCCTTGGCCTTGGACAGCAGGCCGCGCTCGATCCTGACCCGCTGGGTCGTGATTTCGTAGCTGGTGGAGAGGCTCCGGAGCCAGTAGACGAGGTACGCGATGCCCAGCGTCAGGACGACCGCGAACCATTGCCAGAAGCTGTAGATGACCACCGGATGGCCCGAGAACAGCGTCTTCTCGGCCTCGGCTTCCCTGGCCAGCGCGAAGCTGCCCAGATCGGTATTGCAGAAGCGGCACTTGATGGCTGCCGCCTTGATGGTTTCGCCGCATACCGGACAGGCCTTGGTGTCGTCGCTCATCGTGTCTCCTGTTGTCGTGTGTCTGCGGGTGATGGCAACCACCACCCGCCTGGGCCGGCAATCACGCACCGGCCCCGAATCTGGCGCTGCTCCTGGCGCGTGCACGTGTCGCTTCCACCTCCCGGTCGCGCGGATCCGCAGTGGTCACCAGCGAAGTGATCAGCACCCGTGCCGCAGCCGCCACGTCTTCCACCGCGCGTTCGAAAGCCGCGTCGTTCGCCCTGGACGGAACATTGAAACCACTGAGCTTGCGGACGAACTGCAGCGCCGCGTCGCGGATTTCCAGCTCGGTCGCCGGTGGCGCGAAATTGAACAGCGTCTTGATGTTTCTGCACATGGTGCCCTCCACGAATTCCTGCTGCCAGCGCCCGACACCGACGCACACCTGCATGCGCCGACCGGCCCCGGCTCACAAATGCAAATCGCCCGTCACCTGCCGGTGCCGCAGGCGCTTGGCGAACGCATGGCGCGCGCGCAGGCGCGGGTCGGTCACGATCTCGCCAATGGTTTCTCCTGCCACCATCATCACACCGAGCAGCGGCAATACCAGCATCAGGCCGGCCACACCCGCCACCGCGCCGCCGACGAAGATCATGACTACGGTCAGCATCGGATGCATGTGCAGGCTGCGCCCGATCGTCATTGGCATGAACACGAAATCGTCCAGCAGGCGCACCGAGACGAACAGGCCGATGGCGCTGAACGCCACGCTCGGGTCACCCGGGTAGTCGGTCGCGGCCACCAGCACCACCAGCAGGCAACCCAGGATCGACCCGACGTACGGCACCCAGGCCAGCACCGCCGTGACCAGCCCGAGCAACAATGGCGCCGAGATGCCGATCACCCACAGTCCCGCCGCCAGGCACACCGTATCGAGCACGGTGAGCTTGATCAGGCCCAGGAAATACGACCGCGCGGTCTGGTCGACCTGGTCCATCAGGTACAGCGTGCGCTCGAAGAAGGCATTCGGCACCGCACGGCTGACGAACTGCTTGAAGCGCCAGCCGTCGCGCAGAAAGAAGAACGCCAGGAATGGCGCGAGCAGCAGCGAAGGCAACCACGCGGCGGCCGTGAACACCGCGTCCGCGAGGTAGGTGCCGGCCAGCTTGTCGCCGAGTTCGCTCACCTGCTGCGTCAGCTGCGCACTCAGGCGTGCCTTGGCGGCGAGCGAGAAGTTGCGCTCCAGCCAGACCAGGGTTTCCACCACAAAACGCAGGCCGCCGTCGATGTAGCGTGTGCCGGTCGTTTGCCAGGACGCCAGATGGGTGCCCAACCATGGAAACACCAGGATCGCGGCTCCGGCCGCCAGCGCAAAGGCGCCGCAACTCACCAGCGCAGAAGCGGCATCACGCGACAGGCCGGCCAGCACCAGCCGGCGCTGGATCGGAAACAGCAGGTAGTAGATGATCAGCGCGAACAGGAACGGCACCACCAGCCACAGGATCTTCTGGAACAGGAACAGCTGCAAGCAGGTTGCCGCCAGCACGGCAAGCCAGACCAGCGGCCCCGAGCGGTAACGCGCCTGCCTCATGGTGGCGCCGGGTCGCCGCGCGCCTGGGCACGCAAACGCGCACCCAGATGGCGGGCCAGTTGCAGGGAAATCTTCGACGCGATCAGGGCGTGCGACAGGATCAGGCTTTCGAAGTCGCCCCGGAACAGGACCACCAGGGTGCAGTTCTCCACCGCACGCGCCTGCGCCGACCGCGGCGCGTTGTCGAGCAGCGCCATTTCGCCGAAGAAACTGCCGCTCTCGAGCGTCGCAATCGGATCGAGTTCCTGCCCCTGGCGGCAGATCAGCACCTTGCCCGCGAGCACCAGGTAGAAGGCCTGGCCCTCCTCGCCCTCGTCGAAGATCACTTCGCCCGCAAGGTAGGTCCGCTCGTGCATGAAGCCGTCCACGATGCGCATCTCGCGCCGTGTCAGATCGGCGAACAGCGCCATCTTTTTCAGGTCGCGCAGCCGCCCCGGCAGCTTTCTGTTTGCGAAGATGTTCAGCATCGTGGCGGGCGATCAATCGGCGGGTTCTTCGCCGCCATCCCAGCGCTCCGCCGACGCGGGAATCACCGGCACGCAGCCGGGCACGACGGCATCCGAGCGGAACATCAACCAGCGGCGCCGATTGGCATAACCCACGTCGACGGCGCGCGCCATGTCCACGCACGGCGCCACCGCATCCGCCAGCGCAAACACCCAGCGTTCACCCGGCGCGGCCGCGGCCTGCCACGCCACGGCCGCAGCGAACTGCTTGGGCCATGCCTTCTTGAAGCCGAATTCCGCGACCGGGCGGTCGGCCATCAGCAGGTTCTGCTCCTTCCACGCCACCAGCCCGATCTGCGCCGTGGGCCCGGCGATCTCACCCGCGCGCCGCATCACGCCGAGCGCGGAGTTGGAGTCGTTCAGCACCGGCGAGGCCCACCCACCCCACAGGATCCAAAACCCCGCGGTACCCGCCAGCAGCGCATGCACACCGAGCCGCACGCGAAACACCAGCGCAGCGAGAAGAAACACGGCGCCCATGGCGATGAACATGAACCACAACCAGCGCCCGCCCTGGGCGAGTTCGCGCTCCGCCGCCATCGTGTTCATGCTGGTCCAGTGGCCCTGCAGCGCCCAGATGCCGGCGCCGATCAGCGCCAGCCCGGCCAGCACGGAGATCGCAAAGGACGTGCCGCGCAACCAGCGGGCGTCGATGATCCGCGTCAGCGTCGGGGCCAGCGCCACCGCCAGCACCGGCATCACCGGCATCAGGTAGACCTCGCGATTGCCGTGCGCCAGGCTGAAGAAGACCACCACCAGCAGGCTCCAGCCCAGCAGCAGCAGGTAGCGGCTGTCGCGCGCCTTCAGGGCGCCCCACCAGGCACGGCCCGCGCTGACGTAGGCCAATGACAGCGGGAAGAAATGGATCAGCAGCACCGGCAGGAAATACCACAGCGGCTGGGCGTGCCCGCCGTACGAGGTGCCGTAGCGCTTGGCGGTCTGGCGAAACAGGATGTCGTTCACATAACCGGTGTACTCCGGCAGCGCGCGCGCCTGCGCCACCAGCAGCATCGGGACGAACCACAAAGCGATCGCCGCCAGGAACGCCAGCGCGCCACCGGCCCAGCGCCATGCGCACCCTTGGGTGAGCAGTACCGCGTCCCAGCGGCGCCAGCGCGCCAGCAGGTAGGGCACGAACATCAGCAGCGCCAGCACGCCGACACCCTTGGTGATCACGCCCAGCCCGGCCGCGAAACAGCCCAGCCAGTAGGCGCGCCAGTTCGGCCCGCGCAGAAAATGCAGCAACAAGCCCCAGTTGGCCAGCGTGATCCAGGCCATCACCAGCGGGTCGATCTGCGCGCGCTTGACCTGGTAGGCGAACTGGAAAGTAGCCAGCAGCGCCACCGCCGCGAACAGGCCCACGCGTGGGTTCCACAGCCGGCGCCCCATGTCCCAGGTCAGGGCCAGCGTGGCCAGCCCGGCCAGCAGCGAAGGCAGCAGGAAAGCGACGCGCCAATTGCCTACCAGCTGGTACAACGCGGCCTCGATCCACATCAGCATCGGCGGCTTGTCGGAGTAGAGCTCGCTGCCGCGGTGCGGAAACAACCAGTCGCCGGTGGCGACCATCTGCTTGGCCACCAGCGTGAAGCGCGGTTCGTCCGACGGCCACGGGTCGCGCGCGCCGATG
>JANMYG010000326.1:0-3517 GCA_031381865.1 Betaproteobacteria bacterium
TTCAGGTGCCAACGCACGATGCGGCCTGTGGTCTGGATCTCCTCGGGCCTGATCGCACCTGTGGGGCCATGCTCCAGCACATGGAACAAGGCTGCCATGCGCGCGGCGTTCTCCGCTGCCTTGGCCGCGACGTCGCGCACCCCACGCCATTCGCCGCGCGCGCCCAACTCGTGCTCGATGTCGTCGTGAAGGCGTATCCACTCGGCGCGCGCCTGCGGCGACAGATCGAGCACGGCCGGGGTCAGATTGCCGTGCGCGTCGGTGGGGAGCGCATGTGCGAGAAGCTCCCGGATACGGGCCACGAACAGTGCCACCTGCAGCATCGCCTCGGGCGCAGGGCGGTAGATGCGTATCCCCTGCGTGCTTTCGGGCCATGCGACCAGGAAGCGCGCGATAACACCGGTGCCGCGCGCCAGCGCGCCGGCGCGGTCCATGAAACCGCGCATCGCCTCGGGCTGGATCATCAGCCCGAAAGTGAGCCGCCGGCCACGAAGGATGAAGGAAGGCTTGGAGCGCCGGTCGATCGGTATCTCGCCGCCGTCCCACATCACGTTGAGCATGGCGAGGTTTCGCATGATCGTGTCTGGGCCCATGCTGTGGCGTAGCCCTCGGCGACGCAGACCACCTTGCCGGCATTGCCGATCAGGAAGTACAGGCCGGCGATGAGTCCGCCTTTCAGGAATCGCGTGGTACCCCCCGCGCCGATGAACTGCAAGCTGTGCAGCGTGCCAGACGCATCATGGATCGGCACGACCAAGGCGCCCTTGATCGTGCGCAGGCCGTGGGAGGCGACACCTTTGCGTGCCAGGTAGGGATGCCCATCGTCCGCTACCCGCTGCCGCCTTCGAAATAGCGGCCTTCTTCGACAGAACCGTCCTCTAGCCTATTTAGAAGGCGTGCACCCGCTTGCGCCTGTAGGCGCCATAGCCAACATGGCCAAGCCAGAACAGCAGCAAGGTCAGGATCAAGATCGAAGGTACAAACAACCAGGCCGAATCTTGCAAGGCTTTCGGCAAGACTTGGCTCTGGCCCAGGAACAGGGAATTGGCGGCGATGAAGAGTGCCATGCTCATGCGCCAAAGATGGCGGGCCAGGCGTGTGGCGCCGCGGACACCGCGCTGCAGGATCAAGCTCAGATCCCCCACCGCTGCCACGCTCGCGATGAACACGATCAGGAAGAATGCCCCTGCTGGTTGACTGTCCAGATTTCTGGTCGGGCTTTGCGAGGCCAGCCAGATGAAGTAGGCGCCTGCAGCGGTGATGGCCAGCGATATCACGAGCGAGCCAAAGTCGAATGGGCCGAACTGGCCGGGCCTGCGCTTGACGGCAGCCCAGGAGGTCAAGACCAGATAGAACGTGAGCACGCCGGCGAGCACCGACGCTCGCTCAGGCGTCGGCAAGAACGGCGCCACACTGGCGCCGATGCTTGACATGATCAGCATCGAGACGACGAAGGTCTTGCCCGCCAGGCGGTGCAACGGGGAACCCTTGCGAAACACGAGAGCGGCCGCACCGGAGAGCAGACCGACGCTGCCTGCGCCGACATGCAGGTACAAGACCGCGGCTGCAGCGGCGTGAACCAAGGTGGAACTGTCCGGGCTGATGTGCAGAACCGTCACGTCGCTGGCTCCTGGATGGCGGGATGTTCATGGGCTCAGCGGTAGGTCGCCATCGCCATCGTGTAGTCCACCCGCGCATCGAGTGCCGTCAGACGGTCTTCGATGTCCCGCATCGGTGGCACGCGCCCTTCGTAGCGCACGACGTTGCGGGTGGCGTTGTCAAAGGTCACCGACAGCGGTTTCAGCGCCAGGCGCACGATCCAGCTGCTGGGGTTGATCAAGAACGAGGTGCGGCCGGCTTCGGCACGGTTGCTCTCCACGCGACGGATGTCGAAGCCGTAGGTCTGCTTCTTCGCCAGCACGATCATCCGCACGGGCAAAGCCTCGCCCGGCGCGAGTGACTCCCAATGGCTCAGGATGAAGCCGTGCAGCGAAGGCCCGCTCACCACCGGTGCATCGACATCTTCCGAAGCCGTGCTGAGCTTGCCGTTGTCGAGCAGCTGGTACTCGAGGTGGCGCCCGCCGTTGCTGAGCACGACCGAGCCGCTGTGGCCGAGCTGTTTGTTGGTGGCATCAAACCTTTGCAGCACGTAGCCTGCGGCGAAAGAGGCCACTTCGGCAATGATCACTTCGCCATCCGGCGCGTGTGTGATGTGGGTCGCGACCTCGAGCTTGTCGGCCGTGTGCGCGACACGTCGTTCATAAGTGAAGAGCGGCGCGGCGCCGGCCCGCTCCTGCGGGAAGACGGTGCCGCGATACACCAGCTCGCCGGCCGTTGCCGGTGCTTGTCGGTAGCCCACCAGCCGGGCCTGCCCGGCCGCGTCCAGCGGTGGCGGCGCGGCGCCGGCTGCCAGGGTGAGCGCAGCCGACAGTGCAATGAGCCGCTTGAGGAAGAGGTTGGTGCGAGTCAGCAGTTTCATGAGGAGTCTCCAAACGGTCGGGTTGAGGTGAATCGGGTGTGGTGTCGCGCGGCCACCGGCTTGTGCACGGCGATGCGGCTTTCTTCTGTGCCCTCACTGTAGGAGCCGCCGCGCCACCAGCCCAGCCGTAGCCTGCGCACACACTCTTGCATCGAATGCAATAATCACACGATGGATCAGTTGCGCGCCTTGCGTGTCTTCGAGCGTGTGGTGACCGAAGGCAGCTTCGCCGGTGCCGCGCGCGCCATGGACCTGGCGCCGCCGGTGGTCACGCGCACGATGGCCGAGTTGGAGCGGCACCTCGGGGCGCGGCTGCTCAACCGCACCACGCGCCGCATCGCGCTCACCGACATCGGCGCGGTCTATCTCGAGCGGGCCAGGCGCATCCTGGCGGAATTGGGCGATGCCGATGCGCTGGCCGGCGCCTCGACCAAACAACCCCGCGGGGTCTTGCGCGTGCTGTGCCCGCCGGCATTTGCCGTCCACCAGCTCGCACAGCACCTGCCGCGCTTTCGGGCCCGCTACCCGCTGCTCAGCCTGGAGATCGCTGCACCCGGTGCGGTGGAAGCAGCGCACCAGGACTACGACGTCTCCATCATCTCGGTCGGCCAGCAACCGCTCGAAGGCAACTTCGTCGCTCGCCGGCTCGCGCGTTCGACTTTCATCATCTGCGCCTCGCCCGACTACCTGAAGCGGCGCGGCGATCCACAGAATCCCGATGACCTGCTGCAGCATGATGGGCTGCTGCCCGCGGTATCGGCCGTGCGGCGCGAGCTGACGCTGACGCGTGCCGACGCGGGCGACCCCGCCGGAGCACCACGCACGGTGAACATTCCGGCGCCTACACCGGCCCTTTCCAGCGGTCAGATCGAGTTGCTGCTGGCCGCCGCACTGGCCGGAACAGCACCAGCTTCGCGATTTCCTGCGCGGTGCCCATGCGCTTCATCGGGATGCGCTGGATCTGGCGCTGGTTCTCTTCGACTCCCCGAACTCTGAGCATCTCCGTGTCGATTTGTCCGGGGTGGACCGAGTTGACGC
>JANMYG010000334.1:0-2329 GCA_031381865.1 Betaproteobacteria bacterium
GGCGTTGTGGCAGACCTGGCACGCCGGCAACACGCCGCGATGGCAGCAGTTCCTGGCCCGCCCGTTCGGCCCGGGCGAACTGCAGGAGGCGCTGGTCGCCGATTACGGCACAGCGCAGATGGCGCGGCCCTGGTTCGACCAGATCCTCGGCCTGGCCGACAAGATACAGGGCGCCAGCCACGGCGAGGGTTATTGGGTCGACCACTGGATCTACAACCTGGACCTGATCGACAGTTACGCCGCCCTCTACCCGGACCGAATGCGCGCGTTGCTGGTCGAACGCTGCGATTTCAGCTATTTCGACAACGACCACGTGGTGCAGCCGCGCGAGCGCAAATACGTGCTGCGTGCCGACGGCTCCGTGCGCCAGTTGCACGCGGTGGTGAAGGACCCGGAGAAAGCGGCCCTGATCGCGCGCCGCGCCAGCGAAGCGCAGCGCCTGCGCACCGGACACGGCCAGGGCGCGATCTACCGCACCACGCTGCTGGCCAAGATCGTCAACCTGATGGCGGTCAAGGCGTCGCTGTTCGATCCGTTCGGCATCGGTCTGGAAATGGAAGCCGAGAAGCCCGGCTGGTGCGACGCGCTCAACGGCTTGCCGGGGCTGTTCGGGTCGTCGACACATGAGGCGTTTGCGCTCCAGCGCTGGGTCGCGTTTGCGCGGCGCGCCGTGGAAAAACACCTCGCGCCCTCGGGCCAGTTGGCGCTGCCGGTCGAGGTGGCGGCGCTGGTGCGTTCGCTCACCACGGTTCTGGCCGATGCCGATGCGCAGCATTTCTTCGCCACCTGGCACCGACTGGCCACACTGCGCGAGGCCTTTCGCAGCGGTGTGCGCCTGGGCATCTCGGGCGATGAGACCGGCCTGGGCAGCGCCGAACTGCTGGCGTTCCTGGCGGCCGTGCATGGCACGCTGAACCGCGGCCTGGCCAAAGCCGTCGACGCCCAGGGGTTGCCGGTCAGTTATTACACCCACGAGATGGTCGAATTCGATCTGCTGGCCGACCCAGCGCAGCCAGCGCACCACGACGACCAACCGGCGACCGTGTTCGTGCAGGCGCGCAGCTTCATGCACAAGCCCGTCGGCGCGTTCCTGGAGGGCAGCGTGCACGCCTTGCGATCGGCGCCCGGCGCAAGCCAGGCGCTTGCGCTGTACGCGGCCGTGCGGCGCTCGCCGCTGTACGACCTGAAGCTGGGCATGTACCGCGTCAACGTGCCGCTCGACGACGAGAGTTTCGAGATCGGCCGCAGCCGGATCTTCTCGCCCGGCTGGCTCGAGAACGAGTCGATCTTCCTGCACATGCACTACAAGTTCATGCTCGAGACGCTGCGCAGCGGACTGGCCGGCGAGTTCTTCGAGGACCTGCGGCGCGGCTTGGTCGCGTTCCATGATCCCGCCGTCTACGGCCGTTCGCCGCTCGAGAACTCGTCATTCATCGCCAGCAGCCGCTTTCCGGACGCCGCGGCGCACGGCGTCGGCTTCGTGGCGCGGCTCAGCGGTGCCACGGCCGAGTGGATCAGCATGGTGCTGCACATGGGGCTGGGCGCAACGCCGTTCCGGGTCGTGGACCGGGCGCTGCGCTTCGAACCCCGCCCCACGCTGGCCGACTGGTTGTTCACCAGCCAGCCAACGGGCGACTTCGGCGCCGGCAGTTTCGGCTTCAAGCTGTTCGGGACGACCTGGATCGTGTACGACAACCCCACCCGGCGCGCTACTTTCGGTGCCGGCGCAGTGGCCCCGGTGTCGTTCGAGTTGCATTACCACGACGGCGCCTCCAGCAGCCTTGCGCAAAGCTGGTTGCCCACCAACCTGGCGCTGGACCTGCGCGACGCCAAGCTCTCCAGGCTGGTAATCGGGCTGGGCTGATGCGGCAAAACATCCAGGCGACCAGGCAGTGACTGTGCGTGACCGATCTTGATGCCGTTGCGGCCAACGCGCGCGCGGGATCAGGCCGGCACGGCGCTCAACTCCGCGGCTGCCCCCCGCCCTGCGCGCTCCGCCTTTATGCCGCTGCGCTGAGCGCCGCACCGACCAGATAGGTTGCGATCGAGCGCGGTGGCAACTCCGTGGCCGCGCATTCGCCGCCAATCGAGATCACGAACCGGATCGGCTGACCGGTGCGGTTCATCACCACCGTCGCGGTGGAGCCGTCCGGATTCACGAACGCGGCCGCTTCCAGGTCCTGCAGCGACGCGGCACACACCACGCGGCGCGCGCCGGGTTTGACGAAGCGCGCGAAGTGCCCGATGTAGTAATACGAGCTCTGGTGCAGCAGCGCATCGTTGCCGGTGTCGACCAGGATCGGCGCGCTGCACAGGTTGCCGACATGGT
>JANMYG010000348.1:0-1966 GCA_031381865.1 Betaproteobacteria bacterium
ATACCAGCGCGGCACGGTCTCGCGGACTTCCGATGGCGCATTGGAAGTGCGCACCACCGGCAACCAGGGCTCGGGCGTGCTGAGTTCGATGGTGCACGCCAATGGCCTGATCGTGTTGCACCACGCCCAGGGCAACGTCGCGGTCGGCGAGGAGGTGGATGTGATGATGTTCGAGGGCGCCCTGTGAACCCGCCGACACGCCGCCGATTGCCACGCGCCGTGCCGTCGGCGCTGCAGAACGCGTCACCGCAGCCACGCAACACCGCTGCGCTGGCGCCATGAAGACATTCAAGATAGCCTGCATTCCAGGCGACGGCATTGGCAAGGAAGTCGTCCCTGCCGGACAGACCGTGCTGGAAGCGCTGGCCGCGCGCCAGGCCGGCTTCAGATTCGAATTCACGTCCTTCGACTGGGGCAGCGACTACTACCGTCAGCACGGAGTCATGATGCCCGCCGACGGCCTCGACGCCTTGCGCGGCATAGACGCGATCCTGTTCGGCTCCGCCGGCGACCCGCACATTCCGGACCACGTCACGTTGTGGGGCCTGCGACTGAAGATCTGCCAGGGCTTCGACCAATACGCCAATGTACGTCCCACACGCATCCTGCCCGGCATCGACGCGCCGCTCAAGCGCTGCGCGGCCGCAGACCTGGACTGGGTGATCGTGCGCGAGAACTCCGAAGGCGAATACTCCGGCGTCGGCGGACGCGTGCACCAGGGCCATCCGACCGAGGTGGCGACCGACGTCAGCATCATGACGCGCGTCGGGGTGGAGCGCATCATGCGTTTCGCCTTCCGGCTGGCGCAGTCGCGCCCGCGCAAGCTGCTCACGGTGGTCACCAAATCCAATGCACAGCGCCATGCGATGGTGATGTGGGACGAGATCGCACTGCAGACGGCACAGGAGTTCCCGGATGTCCGCTGGGACAAGGTACTGGTCGACGCGGCGACCGCCCGCATGGTGAACCGGCCGGCGTCACTCGACACGCTGGTCGCAACCAACCTGCACGCCGACATCCTGAGTGACCTGGCGGCCGCCCTGGCGGGCAGCCTGGGCATCGCTCCCACGGGCAACATCGACCCGGAGCGCCGTTATCCGTCGATGTTCGAACCGATCCACGGGTCGGCGTTCGACATCATGGGCAAGGGCCTGGCCAACCCGGTCGGGACCTTCTGGTCGGCAGTCATGCTGCTCGAACACCTGGGCGAACGCGACGCCGCGCAGGTGCTGATGCATGCCATAGAACGCGTCACCGCCGACGTCGCGCTGCATACGCGCGACCTGGGCGGCCCGGCGACCACCGCGCAGGTGACGCAGGCGGTATGCGCGCAGATCGCGGCAAGCGCAGCACCAGGCACAACCCGCGGACCCCGCTCGTAGCCTGCCCGCGGCAGGCGGGACGCAACTGCCGCACGCCACGACATCGGCACGCCGCGGCGGCGAACGGAGCAGCCTACTCCACCACCAGATCGCGATGCGCCACCGGCACTGCAGCCTTCGGATGGGCGACCAGCGTCGCCTCCGTCTTGGCGCCCGGCGCGTGCCTGCGCGCGAGCAGGCTGTACATCGTGGGAACCACAAAAATCGTCAGCAGCGTGCCCAGGCTCATGCCACCCACGATCACCCAGCCGATCTGGCGCCGGCTCTCGGCCCCCGCGCCCGTGGCCAGGGCCAATGGCAAGGCGCCCAGCACCATCGCACCGGTGGTCATCATGATCGGGCGCAGGCGTTGCGCGGCCGACTTCCTGATCGCGTCCATCATCTCCAGGCCCTGCTCGCGCAGCTGGTTGGCGAACTCCACGATCAGGATGCCGTGTTTGGTGATCAAACCGACCAGCGTGATCAGGCCGATCTGGCTGAACACATTGAGAGTGCCACCCGACCATTTGAGCGCCAGCAGCGCCCCGGCCATCGACAGCGGCACACTCAGCAGGATCACGAACGGATCGACGAAACTCTCGAAC
>JANMYG010000408.1:0-3035 GCA_031381865.1 Betaproteobacteria bacterium
CGAACATCGCGCCCGGGCGTTCGCCCCGGTCATCCAGAATGGCGTCGACACCGGCATCGAGCAGTTGCGTATAGAGCCTGTCGGCCGCTGCCTTGACGTCCGGGCTGCGATCAGCGCCGATCGGACAAATGACCACGGTGAAGGGCGCAATCGCGTCTGGCCAGATGATGCCGCGTTCATCATGGTTTTGCTCGATGGCCGCCGCAGGCAAGCGGCTGATGCCGATTCCGTAACAACCCATTTCCATGAATTGCGGCTTGCCGTTCGTGTCCAGGAAACTCGCGTTCATCGCGCGGCTGTATTTTGTTCCGAGGTAGAAGACGTGGCCGACCTCGATGCCGCGCTCGATCGCCAGCACGCCTTTGCCATCGGGCGATGGGTCGCCTACAACCACATTGCGCAAGTCAGCCACGATTTCTGGCTCGGGCAGGTCGCGCCCCCAGTTCACACCGGTAAAGTGGAAGTCTGGCTCATTGGCCCCGCAAATCCAGTCGGCCATCACCGCCACCTCGCGATCGGCCACGACGCGCACCGGTCGGCGCATGTTGATCAAGCCAAGATAACCAGGTTTGCAGCCGAAATGGGCATCGATCTCGTCGAGCGTCGCAAAGCGAAATCCGCCCTCCAACCCTGGAATCTTGCCGGCCTTGACCTCGTTGAGTTCATGGTCGCCGCGCAACATGAGCAACCAGATCTGCGCCGCCGCAACCTCCCCTGGCGCCGCCTTCCCTTCGGTCGCAACCACCAGCGATTTCACGGTGTGCCGCAGCGGCACACCCAGGTACTGGGCCACATCCGCACAGGTGCTCTTCCCGGGCGTGGCCGTTTTTGTCAAGGCCTGCGTGCCAACCGGCCGCGCAGCGGGTGGCGCCTTTGCCTCGGCCTTCTCCATGTTCGCTGCGTAGTCGCTGTCTGGACAATAGACGATCGCGTCCTCACCCGTCGCAGCGATCACCTGGAACTCCTCGCTCAGGTCGCCGCCAATGGCGCCGCTGTCGGCCGCCACTGCCCGGTAGCGCAGTCCGAAACGGTCAAAAATTCTGCGGTAGGCCTTTGCCATCACCTCGTAACTTGTCTTCGCGGCCGTCGCATCCCGATCGAAGCTGTAGGCGTCCTTCATGATGAATTCACGCCCGCGCATCAGCCCGAAACGAGGCCGCCGCTCGTCGCGGAATTTGGTCTGGATCTGGTACAAATTGAGCGGCAGCTGCTTGTAGCTCTTGATGTCCTGGCGGGCAATGTCCGTCACCACCTCTTCGCTCGTGGGTTGGACGACGTAGTCGCGCTCATGCCGGTCCTTGATGCGCAGGAGTTCCGGGCCCATCTTGGCGAAACGCCCGGTCTCCTGCCAGAGTTCGGCTGGCTGAACCACCGGCATCGAGACTTCGATCGCGCCAGCGCGGTTCATTTCCTCCCGCACGATCGCCTCGATCTTGCGAATGACGCGCAATCCCATCGGCATATAAGTGTAGATGCCGGCCCCCAGTTTCTTGATCATCCCGGCACGCGTCATCAGTTTGTGGCTCGCGACCTCGGCATCCGCCGGAGCCTCTTTCAGGGTTGAAATAAAGAACTGGGAGGCCTTCATGGTGCGAGTCGGGACACTGGACAGGACTGGACCTATTGATCCACAGCGTGTGCTGTGCATAATGGACTCAGTTTAGAAATTGGGGTTTGATTATGCTTGACCGGGACGGCTTTCGGCCCAACGTCGGCATCGTCCTGCTCAACCAGAAGAATCAGGTTTTCTGGGGTAAGCGCATTCGTACCCATTCGTGGCAGTTTCCGCAGGGTGGCATTGACAGGGGTGAAACCCCCGAGCAGGCCATGTACCGAGAACTTCACGAAGAGGTGGGGCTCCAGCCGGAGCATGTCTGCGTGGTCGCCCGCACCCGGGACTGGTTGCGCTACGAGGTGCCGGACCGCTACATTCGCCGCGATGCGCGCGGGCATTACAAAGGCCAAAAACAGATTTGGTACCTGCTGCAACTGGTCGGGTACGACTGGGACCTGAACCTGCGTGCCACGGACCATCCGGAGTTCGACGCCTGGCGCTGGAACGACTACTGGGTGCCGCTGGACATGGTGGTCGAGTTCAAGCGTGGTGTGTACGAAATGGCTCTGACCGAACTGGCGCGTTACCTGCCGCGCTCGGACGTGCGCAACCGGTACCTGCGCCACGGAACCCGCGGTCGCGACCACTATTCGGGCGCCGAGCCTATGCCGGGCGCATCGTTCGAATTGCCGCCGGGCGCGGTATTCGAGCCCGACCCGCAGACCAACCAATCCTTGGATGCAACCGGCGATTCCCATGCGGGCTAGGGCGTGTGCGACCTTGGGCTTGGCGTTATGGGCAGGCATTGCTGCAGCCCAACTTGCTGACCTGGACCCGGATTGGAAGGAAATCGACGCCCCGCCACCACCTGCCTTCAAGACCGGCGGGCTCGTTTCGATCGAAATGCCACGCCATATCTCCGTCAAATTTGGCGTTGACCCCGAAAGCCTGCGCATCACAGATGACGGCATCGTTCGTTATGTGATGGTTGCAACCTCACCTGGCGGAAATATCAACGCCATGTACGAGGGCATTCGTTGCCTCACCGGCGAGGTCAAGACCTATGCGCGCTACGGCGCCTCCGGCCGTTGGAGCCCGGTGGTCGACCCGCAATGGAAACCACTCAATGACAATCAGCCATCCATGCATGCGCTTGCTTTCGCGCGGCAAGGAGCGTGTGATGGACGGGCAGCCGCCGCCCAGTCGCCGCTTGCCATCATCAATCGCCTGAAGAACCCGTCGGCAGACAACGCGCGCCGATGAATATGTTGAAAGCGCAAGCCTATCGCGTCAGGACCAGGTTGTCGCGGTGCAGCATCTCCGGTTCGGCAACGTAGCCCAGCAAGCGCTCGATCTCACTAGAAGCCTTGCGGCACAGCAAGCGCGCCTCAAAACTGGAGTAGTTTGCAAGCCCACGGGCAATCTCGACGCCGGAGTGTTCGCGCACTGCGATCACATCGCCGCGCGAGAACTCACCCTC
>JANMYG010000413.1:0-5406 GCA_031381865.1 Betaproteobacteria bacterium
ACCTTCGAGCCCGGCGCCCAGCCCTGGGCCTGCAGGTGGGCGGCCATGCGGCGGACCTGGTCGCCCACTTCGGCCCAGGTGAAGTCCCTGGTTGCGCCGCCGCCCATCGGCTGGGTCATGGCGATGCGCCCGGGCGTGGCCTGCTCCCAGTGGTACAGGCGTTGCAGCGCGAACATCTCGGACGTTACGGAACTGGTCACACCCATTGCATGGAACTCCGAAGTTGAACCACTGGCTACCGGGCAGCCAGGCCCGGAAACCCTGTGCGCCGGCAAGACCGGCTCCCCCGCCACTGGCATGCACCACGATACGCGGCAATCCGCAGGCGCATTTGCGCGCCGTCAATTTTTGGCCGTTTGCCGCTGGCGCCGGTCCGACACCACAGGCAGCACGACCGAACGCCTATCATCATGGGTTGCCCGCGGCACGGTGAATTCCCTGCCGGCCGCCACCCGGACCCCGTCACCTCCTGCCCATGCCCACCGCCGAATCCGACCCCGTACGCCCGTCCAGCCAGCTGCACGCGCAGACCATCAGCGTGCGCGGTGCGCGCACCCACAACCTCAAGAACATCGACCTCGACATACCGCGCAACCAGTTGGTGGTGATCACCGGCCTGAGCGGCTCGGGCAAGTCCAGCCTGGCCTTCGACACCCTGTACGCCGAAGGCCAGCGGCGTTATGTGGAGAGCCTGTCCACCTACGCCCGCCAGTTCCTGCAGCTGATGGACAAGCCGGACGTGGACATGATCGAGGGCCTGAGCCCGGCCATTTCGATCGAGCAGAAGGCCACCAGCCACAACCCGCGCTCGACCGTCGGCACGGTGACCGAGATCCACGACTACCTGCGGCTGCTGTTCGCGCGCGCCGGCACGCCGTATTGCCCCGACCATGAGCTGCCGCTGCAGTCCCAGACCGTGGGCCAGATGGTCGACGCCGTGCTGGCCCTGCCCGAGGACACCCGTCTGATGGTGCTGGCCCCGGTGGCGCGCGAGCGCAAGGGCGAGTTCGTCGAGTTGTTCGCCGACCTGCAGGCGCAGGGTTATGTGCGGTTCCGGGTCGATGGCGCCGCCTACGAGTTCGACCAACTGCCCCGGCTCAAGAAGACGGAGAAACACAACATCGACGTGGTGATCGACCGGCTCAAGGTGCGTGGCGAATCCGATCCGCTCGCCCGGGCCCAGTTGCGCCAGCGCCTGGCCGAGAGCTTCGAGGCCGCGCTCAAGCTGGCCGACGGCCGCGCACTGGCGGTCGAGCTCGACGCCGCAGCGGTGCCCGATGGCGCGCCGGCGCCGCCCAGGGAACATCTGTTCAATGCCAAGTTCGCCTGCCCGGTGTGCAGTTATTCGATCAGCGAACTGGAGCCGCGCCTGTTCTCGTTCAATTCGCCCATGGGCGCCTGCCCGGCCTGCGACGGCATCGGCACGATGGACTTCTTCGACCCCGCGCGCGTGCTCGCCTTTCCGTCGCTGAGCCTTGCCAGCGGCGCCGTCAAGGGCTGGGACCGGCGCAACGCCTACTACTTCGCGATGCTCGAGAGTCTGGCCAGGCACTACCGGTTCGACATCGAGGCGCCGTTCGAAAGCCTGCCGCCCGCGGTGCGCAACGCCGTGCTGCAGGGCACGGGCGACGAGGAGATCAAGTTCAGCTACGTGATGGATTCGGGCAGAGGCGCAGGCGACACCGGTGTCGCGCAAGGCAGGAAACTCACGCGCAAGCACCCGTTCGAAGGCATCCTGCCCAACATGGCGCGCCGCTACCGCGAGACCGATTCGGTGCTGGTGCGTGAAGAACTGGCGCGTTACCGCAGCACCCAGGCGTGCAGCGAATGTGCCGGCACCCGGCTGCGGCGCGAAGCGCGCCACGTCAAGATCGGCGAGGGCGCGCAGGCGCGCGCTATTTTCCAGGTCAGCCACATCACGCTGCGCGAATGCCTGGAGTACTTCGGCGGCCTGCACATGTCGGGCGCCAAGGGCGAGATCGCCGCCAAGGTGGTGCGCGAAATCGGGCTGCGCCTGAAGTTCCTCAACGACGTGGGCCTGAACTATCTCAGCCTGGACCGCAGCGCCGAGACCCTCAGCGGCGGTGAGTCGCAGCGCATCCGCCTGGCCTCGCAGATCGGCTCCGGCCTGACCGGCGTGATGTACGTGCTCGACGAACCCAGCATCGGCCTGCACCAGCGCGACAACGACCGCCTGATCGACACCCTCAAGCACCTGCGCGACATCGGCAACAGCGTGCTGGTGGTGGAGCACGACGAAGACATGATGCGCGCCGCCGACCACGTGATCGACATGGGGCTGGGCGCCGGCATCCACGGCGGGCGCGTGATCGCGCAGGGCCCGTTCGACGCGATACGGGCCAGTAGCGAGTCGCTGACCGGCAAGTACCTGGCGCGCGTGTTGCGCATCGAGGTGCCGCATCGGCGCACGCCGTGGCTGCCGACGCTGGCGCCGGCGCCGGCACAGCAGAAATCCGCATCCCGGGCACCGCCCAGCAGCGCCGCGCTGGCCTGGGCCGAACGCCATGCAGCGCATCTGGCGACCCAGGGCGAGCTGCAGGCGATCCGCGTGGTCCAGGCCAGCGGCAACAACCTGCGCGGCGTGAGTGTCGAGTTCCCGGTCGGCCTGTTGACCTGCGTCACCGGCGTCTCGGGCTCGGGCAAGTCGACGCTGGTCAACGACACCCTGTACGCGGCCGTGGCGCGCCAGCTGTACCGGGCGCACGACGAACCGGCGGCGCACGAAGAAATCCAGGGCATCGAGCATTTCGACAAGGTCATCAACGTCGACCAGTCGCCGATCGGGCGCACACCGCGCAGCAACCCGGCCACCTACACCGGCATGTTCACGCCGATCCGCGAGCTGATGGCCGAGATGAACATGGCGCGCGAACGCGGCTACGGCCCCGGGCGCTTCAGCTTCAACGTGGCCGGCGGCCGCTGCGAGGCCTGCCAGGGCGACGGCGTGAAGAAGGTCGAGATGCATTTCCTGCCCGACGTGTACGTGCCCTGCGACGTCTGCCACGGCCAGCGCTACAACCGCGAGACGCTCGAGGTGCAGTACAAGGGGCGCAACATCGCGCAGGTGCTGGACCTCACGGTGGAGGCCGCGGCCGAGTTCTTCAAGGCGGTGCCGGTGATCGCGCGCAAGCTGCAGACCCTGCTCGACGTCGGCCTGTCGTACATCAAGCTCGGGCAGGCCGCCACCACGCTTTCGGGCGGCGAGGCGCAACGTGTCAAGCTCGCGCTCGAGCTCTCCAAGCGCGACACCGGGCGGACCTTGTACATCCTCGACGAGCCGACCACCGGCCTGCATTTCGCCGATATCGCGCTGCTGCTCAAGGTGCTGCAGCACCTGCGCGACGCGGGCAACACGATCGTCGTGATCGAGCACAACCTGGACGTGATCAAGACCGCCGACTGGATCATCGACATGGGCCCCGAGGGCGGGGCCGGCGGCGGCGAGGTGGTGGGTGTGGGCACGCCGGAACAGATCGCGGCCAACCCCGCAAGCCATACCGGGCGCTACCTCCAACGCGTGCTGGCCCCGGACCGCGGCCCGGCCGGCGGCTGAGACGCGCCGCCGGGCGGACCGGCCCGCTACGCGCCCCGCCCCGCTACGCGCCCCGCGCGTGCGCCTGGCAGCTGCGTCTGTTTGTTATCCTTGGACCCCATGGCAACAGAATTGCAACAACTCGAAACTGCCATCACCGCGATCGAGTCGCACCGCGCCGTCCTTGGTGATGCGGTGGTCGACACGGCGCTGGACGCGTTGCGCGCCAAGCTGGCGGCCGTGGCCCGGGTGCTGCCTGCGGCGGTCGACCCGGAGCAGACCCTCAAGCTGGTCACGATCCTGTTCCTCGACGTGGTCGGTTCGACCACGCTGAGCACGCGCCTCGACCCCGAGGAGATCAATGCCGTGATGGACGGCGCGCTGGCACGCTGCACCGCCATCGTGCATGCCCATGGCGGACGCGTGATGCAGTACGCCGGCGACAACCTGCTGGCCGTCTTCGGCGCCGGCGAAGTGCGCGAGGACGACCCCGAGCGGGCGGTGCGCTGCAGCCTGGCGCTGCTGGTCGAGGGCAAGGCCCTGGGCGAACTGGTGGTGCGGCAGTACCAGCACCCGGGCGTCAACATCCGCGTCGGCGTGCACACCGGCGGCGTGCTGCTGGGCGGCGGCGTGGACGGCGAACGCAGCGTGCGCGGCATGGCCGTCAATGTCGCGGCGCGCATGGAGCAGACCGCGCCGCCCGGCGGGCTGCGCATCAGCCAGGACACCTACCGCCATGTGCGCGGCATGTTCGACGTCGAACCGCAGCCGGCGCTGGTGGTCAAGGGCGTGGACGAGCCGGTCGTCACCTACCTGGTGCTGCGCGCCAAGCCGCGCGCCTTTCGCATGGCCACGCGCGGCATCGAGGGCGTGCAGACCCGGATGGTCGGGCGCGACGCCGAGCTGCGCGCGCTGCAGGCCTGTTTCGAGCGCGTCTTCAGCGAGCGCACGCTGGTCGCCGTGACGGTCGTGGCCGAGGCTGGTGTGGGCAAGAGCCGGCTGCTGCACGAGTTCGAACAGTGGACCGAAAGCCGCAAGGAAGCCTTCTACGTGTTCCAGGGCCGGGCCGACCCGCAGACCCAGAGCCGGCCCTTCGGCCTGCTGCGCGACGTGCTGGCTTGGCGCCTGCAGATCGCCGACGGCGACAGCATGCAGGTCGCCAAGGACAAGGTCGAGCGCGGCATCGCCCCGCTGTTCAAGGCCGACGACGGCCCCGACCTGGCCCAGGCCCATGCGCACCTGCTGGGCCACCTGATCGGCCTGGACTTCAGCGACAGCCCGCATATCAAGGGCATCCTGGACGACCCCAAGCAGATCCGCAGCCGCGCCTTCCATGCCGGGGCGCAGGCGTTTCGGCGCATCAGCGCCATCGACGGCACACCGGTGGTGCTGCAGCTCGACGACCTGCACTGGTCCGACGACGGGTCGCTCGAGTTCCTCAACCACATGTCGCGCGTCAACCGCGACGTGCCGATGCTGGTGCTGGCGCTCGCGCGCCCGACCCTGTTCGAGCGCCGCACCGACTGGAGCAGCACCGAAGGCGTGCACCAGCGCATCGACCTGGTCCCGCTGGACGAGGGCGGCAGCGCGCTGCTGGCCGCCGAGCTGCTGAAGAAGCTGCCCGAGGTGCCGCCGGCGCTGGGGGAGCTGATCGTCGGTCGCGCGGCCGGCAACCCTTTTTACATGGAAGAACTGGTCAAGATGCTGGTCGACCAGGGCGCGCTGGAGACCGGCGCCGAGCGCTGGACGCTGCACATGGAGCGGCTGCTGGCGACCCCGGTGCCGGCCACGCTCACCGGCGTGTTGCAGGCGCGGCTCGACGGGCTGCCGGCGGCCGAGCGGCTGGCGATGCA
>JANMYG010000479.1:0-4106 GCA_031381865.1 Betaproteobacteria bacterium
TTCCAGGGCTCCACGACCAGGGCGCGACCCAGTTCCTCGGCCAACACACAGATGTCGTCGAGTGTTCCGCCCAGCCCACCCTCGGCCTCGGGAAGCGGCAGCGCGAGCCAGCCCAAGTCGGCGAATTCGCGCCAGCGCTGCGGCGCGCAGCCATGCGCGCTGGCGGCCGATGCGGCGCGTGCCGCAGCGGTATAGCCGCGCTCGGTGTACTTGCGCGCGCTGTCGGCCAGCATGGTCTGGTTGTCATCGGGCAGGGTGGTGTTCATTGGGATACCTTCGCGCGGCGCGCTGCGGTGCGAGCTTGCTTGGGGCGGCCCGGCGCGGCGCTCATAGACCAAGCACCTGTTTGGCGAGGATGTTGCGCTGGACCTCGCTCGATCCACCCGCGATGGTGTAGCCGCGCGACGCGAAGCGGCGCGACGACGCGGTGGCCGCGGCGGCGGATACCGGCAGTGCATGGGGCTCGCCGAGAATCGCGCGTGGGTCGAAGGGCAGGGTGGCCGGCCCCAGCGCGTCGACGCTCAGGCTTTCCCACAACTGCATCAACTGGCTGCCGCGCAGCTTGAGCATCGAGACCTCCGCGCCGATCGGCTCGCCGCGTTGTGCGCGCTCGATGAAACGCACCGAATTGGCCTCCAGCGCCATCAGCCGCATCTGCAGCTCGGCGAAGCGCCGGCGAAACCAGGGCCGGCGCATCAGCGGTTCGCCGTGTTCCATCTCACTCCAGCCGATCTGGCGCGCGCGCGCCATGCGGCGCTTGTTCTCGCCGATGCGCGCCAGCTTGAGGCGCTCGAATTCGAGCAGCGACTTGGCGATGGTCCAGCCGCGGTTTTCCTGGCCGACCAGGTTGTGCACCGGCACCACCACGTCGTCGAAGAACACCTGGTTGAAGCCCCTCCAGCCGTGGATGCCGATGATCGGTCGCAGCGTGATGCCCGGCGTGTGCATGTCGATCAGCAGGAACGAGATGCCGTCCTGCGCCTTGGCGCCGGGGTCGGTGCGCACCAGGCAGAACATCCAGTCGGCATGGTGCGCATAGGAGGTCCAGATCTTCGAGCCGTTGACCACGTAGTCGTCGCCCCGGCGCTCGGCGCGCGTGGCCAGCGACGCCAGGTCGGAGCCGGCGTTCGGCTCCGAGTAACCCTGGCACCACCACTGGGTTCCCGAGGCGATGCGCGGCAGGAAGGCTGCCTTCTGCGCCGCGTCGCCGAAGCGAATCAGCACCGGGCCGATCATGTCGAAGATGACCGAGTTGAGTTCGGGCGCGAAGTGGGTGCACATCTCCTCGTCGAACACCAGGCGCTGCATCGCGCCCCAGCCCAGCCCGCCGGCCGCCACCGGCCAGTGCGGCACCAGCCACCCCTGCTGCTGCAGGATCACATGCCAGCGCTCCTGCTGCGCCTTGGTCAACGGCACGCCGTCGCGGCTGGCCTGGCGGATGTCGTCTGGCAACCGCGCCTCGACAAAGGCGCGCACCTCGAGCCGGAAACGCGTGAGATCCTGGGTATCGATCATGGTGCGGCTGGTCCGGTTGGGTCTGCAAACAGGCGCCGGTGGTGGTGCGTGTGCCGCGCTCAGGACGCGGCCGTGATTTCGAACAGCGGCGTGCCGGCGGCCACCTGCGCACCCTGCGCGACACAGACGCGCGTGACCACGCCGTCCATGGGTGCGATGGCCGGATGTTCCATCTTCATGGCTTCGAGCACCAGCAACGTTGCGCCCTTGGCGACGCTCTGTCCGGCCACCGCCAACACGGCCACGATGCGCCCGGCCATCGGGGCCCGCACCAGGCCGGCGCCGGCCGTGCCGCCGGTGGCGGCGCTGGCCAGCGTGCGGTCGTCGACCACGGTCTGGCGGCCACGCCAGGCTACGAAACACTGGTCGCCGTGCAGCGCGTAAGCCACCGACTCGTGTCCACAGGTGGACGTAACCGTGATCGCGGCGTCGTCGCAGTGGGTGAGCGCAAAGTCCTCGGACAGATCGCCATGGGTTACCCGGTAGCGGTTGCCGCCCAGCGCCTGCAGGCTGGCCTGTCGTGGTGCGCCGTCGATCGCGAAGCGCATCGGCACCGGCCACGGCAGCGCCAGCGCGATGCGCACCGGGTCGTGGCCCAACTGCAGGCTGCGCGCCGCATACAGCACCAGCGCCGCCAATGGCGTGCGCAGCGGCGGCGACGAGGCCAGCAAGGCATGGCCATGGGTTGCAATGAAGCCGGTCGTGGCCTCGCCGCCGGTGAACCCGGGGTGCTCCAGGCAGGTGGCGAGAAAGGCCTGGTTGGTACGTACGCCCAACACCACCGCCGCGCGCAGCGCTGCTGCCAGTGCGTTGCAGGCCGCGTTTCTGCTGTCGGCGTGCGCCACGAACTTGGCGACCATCGAGTCGTAATACGGCGCGATCTCGCTCCCGGGCTCGAGCGCATGGTCGACCCGCACGGCCATGCCGGGTTGCCACGCCAGCAGTCGGCCGCTTTGCGGCAGGAAGCCGTGGTTGGGGTCCTCGGCACACAGGCGCACTTCGATCGCATGGCCACCGGATTCGAAGCGGTGCAGGATCTGGTCCTGGTTGGTCTCGGGCAGCAGCTCGCCTTGTGCCACCCGCAGTTGCCACTCCACCAGGTCGTAGCCGGTCAACGCCTCGGTCACCGGGTGCTCGACCTGCAGGCGCGTGTTCATCTCCATGAAATAGTAGTCGCCCTGCGCGTCGAGCAGGCATTCGACGGTGCCGGCCCCGCGGTAGCCAATGGTGCGCGCCGCTGCCACCGCCATGGCGCCCATGCGCCGGCGCAACCGCTGGCCATCTTCGCCCGCCATCGCGGGCGAGGGCGCCTCTTCGATCAGCTTCTGGTGCCGGCGCTGCACCGAACAGTCGCGTTCGCCCAGGTGCACCACGTGGCCGTGTTCGTCGGCAAAGACCTGGATCTCGACGTGGCGCGGTTCCACCAGCGCGCGCTCGAGCAGCACCGTGGATGCGCCGAACGCCGCCAGCGCCTCGGAGCGCGCACTGGCCAGCGCCGCATCGAAGCCTTCGGCCGAGTGCACCAGCCGCATGCCGCGGCCACCGCCACCCGCAGTGGCCTTGATCATGAGCGGGTAACCGGTGGCGTCCGCTTGCTCGCGCAGCGTGGCGTCGTCCTGCTCCGTCCCGTCGTAGCCCGGTATACACGGCACGTCGGCCTCAAACATCAACCGCTTGGCCTGCGCCTTGTCGCCCATGGCGCGGATGCAGGCCGCCGGCGGCCCGATCCAGACCAGGCCCGCATCCACCACGGCCTGCGCGAAATCGGCGTTCTCGGCCAGGAAACCATAACCGGGATGCACCGCGCCGACGCCGCTGGCCCGGGCTGCGGCGATGATGGAAGGGATGTTGAGGTAGGAGTCGCGCGGCGCCGACGCGCCGATGTGCAGCGCCTGGTCGGCCAGGCGCACATGCACGGCGCCGGCATCTGCGTCGGAGTAGACCGCCACCACGCGGTAGCCCAGGCGGCGGGCCGTGCGCGTGATGCGCACCGCGATTTCGCCACGGTTGGCGATCAGGATCGAGGAGAAACGTTTCATGGCCGTGCCACCCCGAACTGCATCGGGCGCAGGCTGCGGCGCGTCGCCTCGTCGCACAAGACCAGGCACAGGCCCAGCACGGCGCGTGTATCGCGTGGATCGATCACGCCGTCGTCGAGCATCAGGCCGGAGGTGGCAACGGCGCCTTGCTGGCGCTCGAAGGTGTCGATGATGGTTTTTTCCTGGGCTGCCAGCGCGGCCTCGTCGAGCGCCAGGCCTTTGCGTTTCGCTCCCGCCTCGGCGACGATGCGCATGGTGGTGGCGGCCTGCTCGCCGCCCATCACGGCCGTGCGCGCGTTGGGCCAGGAAAACAGGAAACGCGGCTCGTAGGCCCGCCCGCACATGCCGTAGTTGCCGGCGCCATAAGACGCGCCGCACATCACGGTGAACTGCGGCACCGTCGCGTTCGAGACCGCCTGGATCATCTTGGAGCCGTGTTTGATCATGCCGCCGCGCTCGTAGGCGGTGCCGACCATGTAACCAGTGGTGTTCTGCAGGTAGAGCAGCGGCGTGCCGCTCTGGCAACAGGCCTGGATGAAATGCGTCGCCTTG
>JANMYG010000487.1:0-7753 GCA_031381865.1 Betaproteobacteria bacterium
TGGCCCTGTCGCGCTTCTCGGCGGCCGAGCGCCAACGCATCGGCATCCATACCTGCCCGGGCAGCGACCGCGACTCCACCCACAGCGCCACGGTCGACTACGCCGAGCTGCTGCCCAGCCTGTTCCAGCTCAAGGCCGGCAATTTCTACGTGGCCCTGGCCGGCGAGACCGATCGCGTGCGGGTGCTGAAGATCATCGGTCGCCACATGTTGCCCGACCAGCGCATCTTCGTCGGCGTCGTGGCGCCGATCGATCCGCGCATCGAGACCCCGGAAGAAGTACGCGACCGCATTGTCGAAGCCGCGCGTTACATCCCGGTCGAGCAACTGGGCAGCACCGACGACTGCGGTTTCTCGCCTTTTTGCGACGACACCTCCACCAGCCGCGACACCGCCTTTGCCAAGATCAGCGCGCGTGTGGCGGGCACTGCGCTCGCCGCACGTCTGCTCGGTGGCTGACATGGCCGGCGACGACGAGGACGAGTTGCTCCGGGCGGTCGCGTTGTCGAACGCGGCCACCATCCTCAAGGCGCGCCAGCGCGCCGAGGACGAGCTGCTCAGGGCGCGCGACGCGCTGGAACGCAAGACCGAAGAGCTGGCGTTGTCGCTCTCGATGATGAAGGCCACCCTGGATTCGACCACCGACGGCATCCTGGTGACCGATGCCCGTTTCAACATCACCGGTTACAACGAGAAGTTCGTGCAGATGTGGCAGTTGCCGCCCGGCGCGCTGCAGTCGCTCGACCACCGCGGCCACGTCGACCTGACGGCGGCGCGGTTTGCCGACCCCGCCGCCTTCAAGGCCCGCGTGTTCGAGATCTACCGCGAATCCCCGCCCACCACCTTCGACCTGCTGCAGCCGACGGACGGCCGCATCATCGAACGCCAGTCGCGGCCGCAGCTGGTGGACGGACAGATCAAGGGGCGCGTTTGGACCTTCAGGGACATCACCGAACAGCGGCGCACCGAAGAAGCCCTGCGCGACGAAAGCCGGGTGCTGGAGCTGCTGAGCCGGATCGGCCTGAACCTGGTCGCGACGCTGGACCTCAAGGCCGTGGTGCAGGCTGTCACCGACGCCTGCACGCAGATCAGCGGCGCGCAGTTCGGCGCCTTCTTCTACCGGGTGTCCGACGAAACCGGCGACTCGCTCCAGTTGTCCACGCTGACCGGCGCGTCGCGCGAAGCCTTCGAACATTTCGGGCAACCGCGTGCGACCGGGGTGTTCGGCCCCACCTTGCGCGGCGAGCCCCCGGTGCGCAGCGACGACATCCTGCACGACCCGCGTTACGGCCAGTTCGCTCCGCACCATGGATTGCCGGCCGGGCACCTGCCGGTGCGCAGCTACCTGGCGGTGCCCGTGGTGGCGCGCTCTGGCGACGTGATCGGTGGCCTGTTTTTCGGGCATCCCGAACCCGGCATCTTTACCCAGCGCAGCCAGAACATCATCACCGGTATCGCCGCCCAGGCCGCGGTGGCGATCGACAATGCGCGCCTGTACGAAGCGTCCCGGCGCGGCGCCGAGGAGCGCGAACGCCTGCTGGAAAGCGAGCGCTCGGCACGCGACCTGGCGGAGCGCATGAGCGCGCTCAAGGACGACTTCCTCGCCACCCTGTCGCACGAACTGCGCACGCCGCTGAGCGCCATCATGGGCTGGATCCATATCCTGCGGCGCGGCGTCAAGAACCCCGACGACGTGCAAAAGGGACTGGACACGATCGAACGCAATTCCAGGGCGCAGGTGCAACTCATCGATGACCTGCTGGACATGAACCGCATCGCCTCGGGCAAGGTCCGGCTCGACATCCAGCCGGTGGAACCGATCCAGTTCATCGACGCCGCGCTGGAGACCGTGCGGCCGGCGGCGGAAGGCAAGGGCGTGCGCATCGAACGCCTGCTCGACCCCTCGGTCGGGCCGATTCCGGGCGACCCCGGGCGCCTGCAACAGGTCATGACCAACCTGCTCTCGAACTCGATCAAGTTCACGCCGCGCGGGGGCAAGGTGCAGGTACTGCTCGCGCGCGTGGGTTCACACGTGGAAATCACGGTGGTCGACACCGGGATCGGCATCCAGAGCGCCTTCGTCGACCATGTGTTCGAGCGTTTCCGGCAGGCCGACGCGTCGTCGACGCGAAAATACGGCGGCCTCGGCCTCGGTCTGTCGATCGTCAAGAGCCTGGTCGAACTGCATGGCGGCACGGTGCGCGCCGCCAGCGACGGCGAAGGCCTGGGTGCGCGTTTTTCCGTGCACCTGCCAGTGCCGCTGCTCAGAAGCGCCAGCTTCGCGCAGCGGCGACCGGGCGACCCGGACCAGCCGGCGGCTCCGTTCCACCCGCCCGACCTCTCGGGCCTGACGGTGCTGGTGGTGGACGACGACCCGGACGGGCGCGAACTCGCGCGCCGCCTGTTGAGCGAATGCGCGGCCCAGGTGCTGGTGGCGGGCAGTGCCGCCGAGGCGCTGGCACTGTTCGAATCGAACCGGCCCGACGTGCTCGTCAGCGACATCGGCATGCCCGAGATGGACGGCTTCGAACTGCTGCGCCGGGTGCGTGCCATGGGCCAGGAGCGCGGCGGACGCCTGCCCGCGATCGCGCTCACGGCGCTGGCACGGTCGCAGGACCGCACGCGTGCGCTGCACGCCGGTTTCGTCGCGCACCTGAGCAAGCCGGTCGAACCGCCGGAGTTGCTGGCCACCGTGGCCAGCGCCGCCGGGCGCACGTTCTGACCGGCGCCTGAGGGGCACCACCGGCGTCGCTCGCCGGCTACGTTCCGGCCGCGCACCGGGGCCGTCTTATGTGGGTTGACGCACAGACTTTTGCCGGCGCGACCCCTATATTGAAACTAGGAAAAGGCCGCCGCGGCGCCGACGCGCAAGTGGTCGGCGCGCGGCGGTGCCGGCGATCGCCGCGACCCATGTTGCGCAGTTCAGAAACCAGGTTTTTGGAGCCACACACCATGCAGAATTCAGTTTCCGCACCACCTCGCACAGAACGCCGCGCGTCGCAAAAAGCCGACCGGCGCTTCATGCCGCACCTGGACGGGTTCATGCAGTCGCAGTTCGGCGAGCGCCGCGAGGAACGCGCGCACGACCGGGCCTGCACCCACTGGCCGATGGACGGCGTGGCGAAGATCCAGGCCGCTTCGCGCGCGCTGCTGGTGATGGCCGAACTCTGGGAGCACGGCGAGACGCTTGCCAAGTCGCGCCAGGTGCGCCCGGCCGGCTGCATCGACGTGGCCAGCTTCGGCGCCGGCCCGCAGGCCGACGTCATGATGTTGCGCGCCGCGGCGCTGCCGGACGAGATCGAGGCGCTGAAACTGGCGATGCGCGGCCAGGCCGAGGAATTCGAGCGCATCAGCGCCTGGCTGGTCAGGGCGGCGCGAACCACGCGCGTGGCGGCGAAAGCGGCGCAACGGCCATTGGGCCTGGTCGCGGTGCTCAGCGAAGACCACCGGGTCATCGCCAAGGACCTGGTGGCGGCCGACATGAATGCCCTGGTCGCGACGCTGCTGGGCGAGGCGCTCAGGGTGCTCGATTGCGTCGAGCCGAACGCCAGCGCGATCAACGCCGACCTGCTGGGCGCGCGGGCCTACGAGGCATTCCTGCACACGGCAGCCGAGATGCTGAACCGCGCGGGCGCGCTCGCCACCGAGTCGGCGCTGTTCGTGGAAGACGTCGACCGCCAGTGGCGGGCGTTTCGGGTCCAGATCGCGACCGTGGTCGCCTTGTCGAAGGAGGCGGTTGGCGCCTGCACCCGGGCGCCGCCGGCCTGATACGCCTTGGCGTTCAAGGATATAAACCGTTCGCCTGCCCTGAGCCGGTCGAAGGGTCGAAGGGAGCTTCGCCTGTCGTGAGCCGGTCGAAGGGTCGAAGGGCCGAGTGGCTTCGACAAGCTCAGCCCGAACGGCTCTTGCTGATTGAACGCCAATTCGCATGATCCTGGATTCGGCGCAGCCCACGAGGATGCGTTTTGCCGCGCTCTGCGCGTGCCACCCGGTCAATGGCTTGCGTAGACTTCCATGCCGATGCCGCGGTAACCGATGAAGGCGGCGGACCGGTCGAACATCGGCTCGCCGCTGACCCGGAACTGGCGTTTTGTGCCGTCGGCGTTCGCGCGGTGGAAGGTGAAGTCCAGGAACGCCTCGCGCGCCGCGATCTTGGAGCGCAACTCCCGGCGCTGCGCCTCGTCCCAGCCGGTGGCCGTGTCGTCGGCGGGCGCACCGGCGAAGTCGCCGACGCGGATTCCGAGCATGTCCAGCACCGGGCCCGAAACCTTGGTGAAGTTGCCTTGCGCGTCCTGTTCCCAGTACCAGTCGGAGGCCAGTTCGGTCAGGCTGCGGTAACGCGCCTCGCTTTCGCGCAACTCGGCGGTGCGTTCACGCACGGTCTGCTCCAGCAGGCGGTTGGTGTCCTCGAGTTTCTTTTGCACCAGCCGCACTTCCAGCATGTTGTGGATACGTGTTTCCACCTCGAGCAGGTCGAAGGGCTTGCTGATGAAATCCTTGGCGCCGGCCTGCAACGCGCGCAGCTTGTGGCCTGGTTGCGCGGTCAGCACGATCACCGGCAGGTAATGGTCGTCCGGGTTGGTCTTGAGCCCTTCCATCACCTGGAACCCGTCCATCTCGGGCATCTGCAGGTCGAGCAGGATCAGGTCGTAACGATTCTTGCGGTGCAGCGCGCAGACCTCGAGCGGGTTCATGGTCGAGCTCACGCGCGTGTATCCGGCCTCCAGCAGCAACTGCTCGAGCATCTCCACGTTGGCCGGCTGGTCGTCGACGATCAGGATGTTGGCGTCGAGAATGTCGGGCCCGGTCGGCGTCATGCCTGCTCCTTGCCGCTTGCGCGCGCGGCGGCCTTGCGCGGGGAATTCAGGGCCTGGTCCAGCACATCCATGAACTGCACGACCTTGATCGGTTTGGTCAGGTAGTGGATGAACCCGGCCTCCAGGCCAATCGCGATATCGCGCGCCATGGCGTTGGCGCTCAGCGCGATGATGGGGATATGCGCCGTCGCCGGGTCCGCGCGCAGCATCTTCATGGCGTCGACCCCGCTGATATCGGGCAGATGAACGTCCATCAGCACCACGTCCGGCAGATGCTCGCGCGCCATCGCAATGCCGCTCGTGCCGTCGCGGGCACTCAGGAAGCGCAGCTCCGGCCGGCGCGCGATCAGGTCTTCGATCAGCATCAGGTTGGCGTCGTTGTCCTCGACATACAACACGCTGCGCGACGGCGCATCGGCGGGCGCCATCGCCGTGGCTTGCGCCAGAGCGGCCACTCCGGCGGGCGCGGTTTGGGCTGGCGTCGCCAGTGGCAGGTCGACCCAGAACACGCTGCCTTTGCCGGGCCTGCTTTCCACGCCGATGCTGCCACCCATGGCCTCGACCAGCCGCTTGCACACCACCAGGCCGATGCCGGTGCCCGGCACGGCGCTGGCCTCCTGCCCGAGCCGGTTGAAGGGCTCGAACAACTGGGCCAGCTGGTCCGGAGCCAGACCGGCGCCGGTGTCCGACACGCGGATGCGCAGCTGGGTGGGGATGACGATGCTGCAGTCGGCCACCACGGCGCCACCGGAGCGGTTGTATTTGATCGCGTTGGACAGCAGGTTGATCAGCACCTGGCGCATGCGGGTTCGGTCGGCCTGCACGTAATAACCGCTGTCGGGCCGCGGAAAAAGCAGGCTGATGTCGCGCTCTCGCGCCTGTGGCTCCACCATGTCCCGGCATTCGCGCAGCACCTCCGCCAGCGCGACCGGCTCCATGGAAAGCGCCAGCTTGCCGGACTCGATCAACGCCAGGTCGAGGATCTCGTTGATCAACTCCAGCAGGTGCCAGCCGGCCAGCTGGATCTGGTCGAGGCTGCGTTTTTGCGCCGGTGTAGGCGCCGGGGTGCCGGCGTCGATTAGCTGGGCAAAACCGAGCATCGCCGACAGCGGCGTGCGCAGCTCATGGCTCATGCTGGACAGAAAGTTCGATTTCGCGCGATTGGCCTGTTGCGCCACCGAGGTGGCGCGCTCCAGCGCGATGTTGCGCTCGCGCAGCTCGCGCGCCAGGCGCACACGTTCGGTGACGTCGTGCATCGCGACCTGGATCGCCGCCTGCCCGTCGTAGACGATCCAGATGCTCTGGACCTCCACGTCGATGGCGCTGCCGTCGAGCTTGCGCATCACCACTTCGATCATCGGCGCCGCACTGTGGGTAGCGCGTTGGCCCAGCGTGCGCGCCTGCACCAGCGCATGAAATTCAGGGTCGACGCGTTCGATGGCGGGTTGGCCCACCAGCGCCCGGGCGGAGCGCGCACCAAACAGCTTGACGGCGGACGGGTTGGCAAAGACCATGTTTCCGTGACGAACGATCACGATCGCCTCGGGCGACCACTCGACCAGCGTACGGTAACGTTGTTCGCTCTCCTGCATCGCGGCCTGCATCAGCTTGCGGTCCCCGATGTCGTTCAGCACCACCCGCATCAGGTCCGCGCCGTCGGCGTCGTAGGCCACCGTGGCGACCAGTTGCACCCACAACGCAGCGCCGTCGTTGGCCACCATCCGCAATTCGCATTCCTGGCGCTGCCCGGTCGCGAGCAGCTGTTTGCGACACAGGTAATAGGTGTCCTGGTCGGCTTCGAGAATGAACCGGCTCAGCTGCTGTTTTACCAGCGCGGTGCGGGGTACACCAAGCAAGGTCGCGGCCGTCAGGTTGGCCTGCAGCACCATGCCCTGCTGGTCGACCGTGCAATAACCCACCGGCGCCAGGTCGTACAGGTCGAAATACCGTGTGCGCGCGATTTCGAGCTCGACTTGCGCCCGGCGCAATTCCTCGTTCTGCATTTCCAGCTCGATCTGGTGCACACGCAGCTCATGGAGCATGTGGCGTGTGGCCTCGGGCGACAGGCCCTCGAGCTGGTCCGGCGCAAGCTGGTCGGTCCCGCGCGCGCGCGCTTCGGCCAGCCGGCGCAGTTCGGCATCACTGCCGGTGGGTTTATCCATGCCCGCCATTGTGCACCTGCGCCGCCTGCGCCGCCCTTGCCGGCCGGGCCTCCCTGGCCCGCTCGGTGGTGGCGATCGCATACATCTGCCCGGCGCCGTTGACCAGCGCGGTCGACGTCATCGAGACCTCCAGCACCCCGCCGTCCCTGGTGAGGCGCTGCGTCAGATACGGCTCCAGCACCTGTGCCTGGCTGAGTTGTGCGACCCGGGCCAGCGCGCTGTCGCGCAGCGCCGGCGGGGTACGGTCGCGCACATTCATCAGCAGCGCCTCGGCTTCACTCCAGCCATACAGCGCCACCGCGCCCGGGTTCCAGGCCAGGATGCGGCCGTCGAGGTCCTGCACCGTGACGGCATCACGCGAATCACGCACCACCACCGCCAGGCGCTGCAACTCGTTGGCCTTGCGCAGCGCCTCGCGGCTGCGCACCACCTCCGTGATCCCGACGAAAGTAATCACCGCGCCTTCGATCACGTTGTTGAGTGTGCGGTAGGGCAGGATACGCATGCTGTACCAGTCGCCCTCGGTGGTCTGTACCTCCACCTCGAACGGCACCAGCGTGTCGAGCACGCCCTGCGCGTCGGCGACCAGGCGGTCGTAACCGACCAGGTTCGACACCGTGTGTGCCACCGGCCGCCCCACGTCGCTGGGGATCAGGTTGATGAGCCGGGTGGCGGTGGGGGTGAAGCGCAGGATGTGCAGTGTGTGGTCGACAAACACGGTGCCGATGCCGGTGCTGGCCAGCAGGTTGCTCATGTCGTTGCTGGAGCGCGACAG